>CALWSS010000199.1 GCA_944384255.1 uncultured Clostridia bacterium | reverse complement strand
CCTGTTGCTCTTGCTATATTTTATGCTGTAAAAGGAAATGCAAAAGACGGAATACTGGGTGCAGTTAATACAGGTGACGATGCCGATACAAACGGTTCTATTTGCGGCAATATATGTGGTGCTTATTCCGGTGCCTCAGTACTGCCTGATAAATGGAAAGAAAGAGTGCAGAAAACAAGCAGTATTGACTTTTTAAATACAGCTAAAAAGCTTTTGAAAGTTTAAAGCTTAAATATACAAAGAAGTCTTTCTTTAAAACAGAAAGACTTCTTTTTTTGTTGCAAACAGGAATATATATTAAACAGCGGAATTTTATAAATTAAAATCGTTATATTTTTATGTTTTTTACAACTCTATTGTTGGAATAGTATTTATAAAACAAGTGTCTGTAGTTGATAAAATTTATCATTAAATGAGAATGTTTTGTTGAGTTAATTGACATAGTATGATATTTACATAACATAAATTTGTTTTTTTATTAAATGTGAATATATAAATCAAATAAATGAATTTACATTATTTATATAAAAACACCTAATATTAGTGATATTATATTCATATTTTATTAATATTAACAGTTGTAAAATAAATATATAAGTGTTGTTTTATAAATAAAATGCAAAAAATTGACAGTATAGTTGCTTCATACTTTATAATTATTTACATATATCAATTTAGCGTTCTTTATAAAAATAAAAATCAAAAACGGCGGTATAACAGCAATATATTTTATTAAAAAACTCCAAATAAAGTAATTCAACTGCCGTTAAAAGCTGATGTTTAACTGAAAGAAGGTCTGGCTATGGATTTAGAGTATTACAGTTCATACTTAGAGGTTGATTTAGGCATACTGCGTTCCAATGCGGAAAAAATAATCTCTGCCATTAAGCCAAGAAAGTTTATACCGGTTGTAAAAGGCAATTCCCACGGAAACGGTACGGTGCCGGTAGCGGCCATGCTTATAGAGGACTTAGGTATAAACGTTATTGCCAATGCTCAGATTATAGAAAGCAAAAAAATACGGGATGCCGGTTATAAAGATACGGAACTTATGCTCTTAAGTGCTGTGCCGTTTCATGCGTTGCCTTATGTTGTTGAATATAATTTAATTCCGCCTGTATTTGATAAAAAAACAGCTAAGCTTTTAAGCGATGCCGTTATGCTTTCCGGTAAAAAATATCAGGATATACAGATAAAAATAGAAACAGGACTTCACCGTTTGGGTATAAAACCGCAAAAAGACTTAAACGGTCTTATAGCTTATATAAGGAGTCTTAAAAATTTAAGAATTGTAGGGGTATACTCACATTTCGGCAATGCTTATGAGTTTAATGATGAGTTTACGATAAATCAGTATAAGCTTTTTGAAGATGCAGTTTGGCAGGTTCGTGGTTTAGGCATTGACCCGAAATATGTGCATATCTGCTGTAGCGGAGGAGCAATGTGGGTAAATGATACAATATCAACTCATGCAAGACTGGGATGTATGTTTACCGGTTTTTCAGGCCTTGACGACGGCAGAAACCCATTTGGTGTTGAAACAGCGGCATCATGGCGGGCGTTTATAACCAATATATGCCATTTAAAGCCTGGTGAGAGGGCAGGATATGGATATTCATGTGTGGCTGATAAAGAAATGACAACGGCAACGGTAAGCGTAGGGGTATGCGACGGATTTTTTAAACCTCTTGCCAGCAGTAAAGCGCCGCTTCTTGTAAACGGCAAACGGGCAAGATACCTTTCGGTATGCATGGACCAGATGTTTATTGATGTAACAGGCATAGACTGCCAGATAGGTGACGAAGTTACTATTTTCGGCAAAGACCGTATGGGTAACAACATTACAACGGAGTACATATCAAAATTTGTTGACCACAGTCCTACATCCCTTACAGGATATTTAAACGACAGAGTAAAGAGAATATACATAAACCGCTGAAAAAAAAGCCTTGGTATTAATTTCCGAGGCTTTTAGTTTTTGGTTGCTATTTTTTAGTCAGCATTTTTACAGCATATTCAATAAATTTTGCTGCGGCAGGCGATGCATTTTCCAATGAAAAAAGGCCTATGCCAAGTGTACGGTAAAAAGGAGGATTTAGAGGCAGTACATGTACTTTTTGAAAGTGACGTAATGTAATAAGCTCAGGAAGTATGCTTACGCCTAAACCGTTTTCCACCATACTCATAATAGCTATGTCATCTTTTGAAGAAAAAGTTACATTGGCCTCTATGCCGGCTTTTTTAAGTACTTTATCCACATCGCTGTCGTTTTGCTTGTCCATTGAAGGCATTATAAACGGCTGATTTTCAAACTCACTTACATCAATATAGTTTTTGTTTTTTAAATCATATCCGTATGGCACAACGCCAACCATTGGGTCTTTGTGAATTGGTATGTAATCGAACTCATCGTTTTCCTGAAGGCTTGTAAGGCCTAAATCTACTGTATGATCCAATATCCAGTCGTGTATTTCCTCAATACTGCCTTCCTTGAGGTCTATTTTTATTTGAGGATAGTCCTGCTGAAATGCCTTTAATACAGGTGAGAGCATATTAATTGAAATACTCTGGAAAGTGCCTATTGTAACAAGACCTTTTGTAATGCCTTGTATAGATGAAATAGTTTCATATAATTTTTCTACACTTCTTTCCAATTCCTTAGCAGCCGGCAGAAGAATTCGGCCTTCTGGAGTAAGTGTAACACCGCTTTTGGCCCTGTAGAAAAGCTTAAATCCAAGCTCGTCTTCAGCCCTGTTTAGAGTATGGCTTAAACCGCTTTGGGTATAGCCTAAGTTTTCGGCAGCTTTGGTTATGTTGCTGCATGATGCTATTTCAATAAATATCTTTGAAAAGTTAGAATCCATTTGGGACTCCTTTCATCTTTTAGTCAGTATTGTTTAAAAACATTGCACCTGTTTTATACATGTTCAAATGACATGATAAGCATTAAAAAGTGGCGCTTTACTTATGGATAAATTTAATTATAATGGTTATTGTAAATAAGTTCAAGAGAACTTAAACCACAAAGAGAAGATAACATATTATAAAAATACTATTTAATAAGGAGTGTATTTAAGATGGCAAGATTAGTACCAAAGGCTATTACATTCGACGTATACGGAACACTTATTGACTGGGAAGGCGAAATCCAGGACTTCTTCAAAGGCTTCCTTGATAAAAAAGGTATTACAACTGCATCACCTTATCAGGTACAGCAGAAATGGGAAGAACTTCAGTTTGACTACATAAAGACATACAGACCATACCGTCAGGTATTAAAAGATACTCTTGGTATTACATGCAATTACTTTGGTTTTGATTTTGACGAGCAGGATGCTATTGATTTCTCAAATTCAATGGCTCACTGGAGAGCATTCCCTGATACAGTAGAGGCTATTAAAGAGCTCAGAAAATACACAAAATGTGTAATGCTTACAAACACAGATAACGACATCATCAGAGCTACACTTTCAAATGCTGGTATCGAAGTTGATGACATCATCACAGCTGAAGATGCACATTGCTACAAACCAGCTCACGGCGGTTTCCTTCTTTCACAGAAGAAACTCGGTCTTACAGTAGATGAAATGATGCATGCTGGTTTCGGTTTCAAATATGACGTAGTTCCTGGCAACGAACTTGGATACAGAACAATCTGGGTAAACCGTCAGGGTATCGTTAGACCTATCGATGGTTACAGCGGCGAAATGCTTAAATACTGCAAAGAAGACATCATGTGTGGCGACCTTAAGACACTTGCTTATATCATCAAAGGTATGCATCAGACAGACATTGAAAACGGCGAGGCTTAATTTTAAAATAACTATAAAAAACGGCTTGTTTTACAAGCCGTTTTTTTGTGTACTTAGAGGTTGTAAAATATGAATATTGAAATTATAAAAGGAACATTTTCTATATGTAAAGTAAAAGATTTATCAAAAGTAAATATAAACGATAATTTTGTTTTTATAAGTAAAACTGATGAGGAAATATCCCTTGTCTGTTCCTGCAATAGTGTTCCCGAGAATGTAATATGTGAGGATAAAGACTGGTGCTGTTTCAGAATAGGCGGAATACTTGATTTTTCGCTTATAGGAATACTATATAATGTTTCAAAAATACTTGCCGAAAACGAAATAGGAATATTTGTTGTATCTACTTACAATACAGATTACATACTTGTTAAATCTGAAAACATGACTAAAGCAGTAAAGGTTTTTGAAGAGAATGGAATAAATATAAGTTATTTAGAATAAATTATTAAAAAATATATATAAAATTTTAAATGATACATGAAAAAAATTAGGTTCTACAACTCTATGACGAGTATAGAGTTATAGAACCGTTTTAATTTTGTTTTAACTAAATGTATATTGAATATAAATTAAATATATTTTTTTCACTTTAAATCATAAAATAAATTTATAATTAATTTGAACCTCAATATTATAAAAACCTTGATATATAATGATATATAATAGCATATTAATGTATTATAGCTTTAAAACAATAAAATATATGTTGATTATGGAGTTAAAAAAATCATTAAAAACACCGTGTTATTTCAATAAAAAATTTTGCAATTTGTGTAATATAAAAATTTAATTTTTTTTGTATACAAAAATCATACAAACAAATTGAATATTTATACTAAATTCTCAATAATCAATGGTAAAAATTGAACGAATTTACAGATAAATATATTAGAATATTGACAATTGACCCGTATGTTGCTAACAAAAGTATAATACAACTATAAAGCATATTTGTGCTTTATAAAAAAATTTACTCATTAAAATTAAAATCGGAGGGGGGATTTATATGGGTAATTTTTTAATAAACCTGAATAATTTTATTTGGGGGGCACCATTTATACTTTTTGTTATGCTTATAGGGCTTTACTTTACAGTAAGAAGCGGATTTTTCACATTTGCCCGTTTTGGACATGTAATGAAAAATACACTTGGAAGCCTTACAAGCAAAGAAGCAAGAAAAAAGGATGATAAATCTGTTTCACCTTTTGAGGCTGTGTGTGTTGCTATCGGCGGTTGTGTAGGATGTGCCAATATAGCCGGTGTTGCAACAGCTATGGTTACAGGCGGTTATGGTGCTGTGTTCTGGTTATGGGTTTGGGCTTTCTTCGGAATGATGGTAAAAATAGTTGAGGTTACACTTGGCTGTTACTACCGCTCAAAAGACGAGAACGAGAATTATTACGGCGGTCCTATGTACTACATGGAAAAAGGTATTCTCCGTGATATGGGACTTAAAATCGGTGGACCTTTAGCTATTTGCTTCTCTTTCTTCTTTGTTTTACAGACAGTACAGGGTTCTCAGGGCTTTACAATAGCCGAAATTCTTAATGCTTCATTTGGCTGGAATATGGTAGTTGTTGTTTCAATTTATACTGCTGTTGTTCTTTACCTTATCTGGAGCGGCAGACAGGGAGCTGTAAACTTTGCTACAAAATGCGTTCCTTTCATGTGTGTTATTTATCTTATAGCAGGAATTGTATTAATTATATTAAATATTCAGAATCTTCCAACAGCAATAGTAAATATTTTCCATGATGCATTTACAGGAACAGCAGCTTTTGGCGGCTTCCTTGGAGCAAGTGTAATTCAGGCAATGAACTCAGGCGTTTCACGTTCAATGAACTCAAATGAAGCTGGTATGGGTTCATCACCTCTTATTCATGGTTCGGCAGACTGTGAGCATCCTGTTCGTCAGGGTCTCTGGGGTTCATTTGAAGTTTTTGTTGATACATTAATCGTTTGCTCAATAACAGCTCTTGCAGTTGCATGTTCAGGCGTTCTTGATACAGGTCTTACAGGTGCTACTCTTACAATAGCAGCTTATGAGACAATGTTCGGAAGCTTTGCAGCATACTTTATAGCTATAATGGCTGTTATGTTTGGTCTTACAACAACAACAGGCTACTATGTTTATTATACAACTGTAATAAAATATATGTTCCGACACAATCCTATATTGAGAGATAAAGTTTTGTTATTCTTTAAAATCTATTTCCCACTTATGAATGTTGTCGTAACAGCTTATATCGTATTTACTGGTCAGGATGCTACAATGTTCTGGACAATAGTAAGTATAGTTACAGCCGGACCTGTTGCATTTAACCTTATTGCTTTGTTCATACTTAGAAATAAATTCTTTACTATATTCAAGGATTATCAGGCACGTTATCTTGGAAAGGGCAAAGTTGACCCTAACTTCTATGTATTCTATGAAGATAACCCTGAGATTTCAGCTAAAGAAGAGGCTATAAGAGCTGAGCTTCGTAAAGAAGTAGCAGATGCTTATGCCGCTAAGGGAAGATAATAAAAACTCTCTATAACTTATTAAAAATAAAAAATAAATATTTGTACACATTATAAAGATTAAGACTATAGATAAAACTATAGTCTTAATTTTTTTAGTTCAAATAGTAATTGCTGTATTTATTAAAAAACAAAAAGTCAGACATTTAAATTGACTGACTTTTGTATTAATGCAACTAAATATAAAGCTTTTTATTATTTAAAACTCAGTATGGAATCAACAGTTTTTTGAATGTCCTCATCATTATGAGCATCTGAAACAAACATAGCCTCAAACTGTGACGGTGCAACATAAATTCCCTTTTCCAGCATGTGTGAAAAATATTTTGCATACTCTTTTGTATCAGATGCCATGGCACTTTTGTAATCAACAACCGGTTCTTTTGTGAAAAATGCACTCATTAACGAGCCGACACGATTTACTGTTACTTTGCCTGTTGATAAAAAGGCTTTTTCTATTTTCTCGGCTTTTTTGTCTATACGTTTGTAAATATCCGGGTCGTTAATAAGTATTTTAAGTGTTTCTATTCC
>CALWSS010000198.1 GCA_944384255.1 uncultured Clostridia bacterium | reverse complement strand
TATTGTAGGTGTTCAGGCTGCTGCAAGTCCGGCATACGCTGAAAGCCGTAAAGCAGGAAAACCGGTGGAAGTTCCAGCTAACCCGACTGTTGCAGACGGTATTTCATGCCGCCGTCCGGGGAAAAATACATACCCTATAATAGAAAAAAATGTAGATGACATTGTAACTGTTGAAGAAAATGATATTTTGGAAGCAACTAAGTTAGTAGCAAAAGAAACAAAACTTTTGGCCGAGCCTACATCGTGTGTAGGAATAGCAGCTGTATTAAGCAAAAAAATACAGCTTCGACCAGATGAGAAAACGGCTTTTGTATTAACAAGCGGCAACTGGGATATTGACCTTTTAGGTAAAATTTATAACGATATTAAAGTAGAAGGCGTTCATTAAAATATTTATAAACTGATTAAACAATAGATATATACAACCAATATAAACTAATACCTCTAATTTATAAGATTTATTGTAATTTTTGTGAATATTAAGTATAATAAACATGATATTTCATGATGTTTTACAGTATAAACTTATTTAAGGGGTGGATGGTTATGAAAAAATTTTTAGCAATTTTACTGTCTGTAAGTTTAATAACATCTTTAACTGCATGCGGAGGTTCTGCTGACACAAGTTCAGGCAGTTCTTCAGCAAGTCAGTCTATTGCAGAAGATGAAAGCTCTGAATCTGGAGATAACATTGATGACAGTGCATGGGATGAATTAGAAGCTTTAGGCAATGTTGAAACAGAAAACGGCATACTTACAGTTTCAATTACAATTCCGGCTGATCTTGTAGGAGATGAAATAACACAAGAAGAACTTGATGCTAATTCCGACGACAGCTATATATCTGCAAATTTAAATGAAGACGGTTCTGTAACTTATAAATTAACAAAGCAGCAGCATAAAGCTATGCTTGATGAATTTGTTGAAACTATGAATCAGTCTATACAGGAAATGATAGACAGTGAAGATTATGCTTTTACTGACATAGAGTATAATGATGATTTTACTCAGTTTGATGTAACTTTGAGTACGGATGAGGTTGGTTTAGCTGAAGGTTTTGCAGCACTTGCATTTTATGTTTACGGTGGAATGTATGGTCTTTTCTCCGGACATACAGCAGACAATATAACTGTAAACTATTATGATTCAAACGGAAACCTTATTGATTCTGCCAATTCATCTGATGCAGGTAATTAATAAAAATTATTGTTCTAAAATAAAAAACACATAAAACAGTGTATAAGCCGAGGGTTCAATATGAACTTTCGGCTTTTTTCATAAAAAATATTGACATTTTTTAATAAAAATATATTATAAGAATTAATATAATAATAATTCTTATTATTTTGGAGGCGTTATTTAAAATATGGAAAGTTTGCATTATCTTTTAATGAAATCCCATGCCATGCTTTCACGAAATATTCTATCAAAAGCTAATAAAATAGGGTTAACTCCGGGCCAGCCGAAAATACTTGATTTCCTGCTTAAATTCGGAGAAGCTGACCAAAAGACAATAGCAGCTTATTGCGAGATTGAGCCAGCCACAGTAGGCAGCATTTTACTGCGAATGGAAGAAAATGGTCTTGTTCTCCGTAGGCAAAAAGAAGGCAATAGGCGTTCTTTATATGTTTCACTTACAGAAAAGGGGAAAATCTCAGCAGAAAATTTAATGAATATTTTTAATGAGTCGGAAAAAATGGCTGTAAGCAATATGACAGATGAAGAGATAAAAGCTTTAAAAGAAAAGCTTTGCAAACTGTGTGACACTATTAAATTAAATAATGAAAGTAAGAAGGAATAAAAAATGTCAGAAATTAAACATCAAAAAATTAATCATATTTTTAAAAGACTCCTGTTTTTATGCTTAGGTCTTATTATTATGGCTTTTGGAGTAGCTTTTTCAATTAAGGCAGCTCTTGGAACATCGCCTATATCAAGTGTGCCTTATGTAACTTCTGAAATATCAGGTTTATCAGTAGGAACTACAACAATAATCATGAATTTTATGTTTGTTTTAATTCAAATAGCAATTTTAAATAAAGATTATGAGTGGTTTCAGCTTTTGCAGCTTCCGGCCGCTGTATTGTTTGGAACAATGATTGATGTAGCAGAACTGGTTTTAACAAATGTTTCTTACACAAACTATTTTGAACAATGGGTTCTTTGTGCCATTGGCATATTTTTAATTGCATTAGGTGTAAGTATGGAAGTTATGGCAAATATTGTAACTACAGCAGGGGAAGGCATAGTAATTGCTATATGCAAAAAACTCCCTGTTAAATTCGGCAATATGAAAGTTGCCTTTGATGTTACACTTGTTATAATATCAATAGTTTTAGGTTTTATTTTCTTAGGCGGTTTATGCGGTGTAAGAGAAGGCACCGTAGCGGCTGCAATTCTTGTTGGACAAATTACAAAAATTACAAATAAACTTATGAAAAAAATAGAAACTGCATTTTTAAGTTAATTATTTTACATAATCTAAAGTATAATAGAATTGTAATAAAAAAATTTTTAAAAAAGTGTATTATTTTGTATTGACAAAGAAGTTTCTCAATGCTATAGTACGAACAACAATTTAACATACTAAACCGTTGAAGCGGAGATAACGGCGTTTATGCCTTTACAGAGAGCCCGTGGTGCTGAGAGTCGGGTGAGAAACAGTTCGTCAAATGGACCGCTGAGGGTGCAGTCAAATGTGTTATACACAGAGTATTCTGCAACGTGTGGGCATACGTAAGTTGCCGGGGATATGTTGGTATCCTGACAAGTGCACGGCGTCGTTGCCGTGAATCAAGGTGGCACCGCGGATAATGGGTTTATTCGTCCTTGGCAAAAAGTTTAGGCTTTTTTGTCAAGGGCTTTTTTATACTTCTTTGGCAAAATAAGCTGAAGGAGTATTTTTTTATTTTTATAAATAATCAGGGGAGGTAATCAGTATGAATTATATGCCATCTTTTGAAGAAGTTAAAAAAATAGCCGAAACAAATTTATATGATGTTTTGCCTGTTAGCTGTGAAATGTTATCGGATTTCTGCACACCTATTGAGGCAATGAAAATATTAAAAAACGTTTCAACTCACTGTTATATGCTTGAGTCTGTAGCAGGGCAGGAAAAATGGGGAAGATATACATTTTTAGGTTTTGACCCTAAAATGGAAATTACATGTGTTAACGGTGTGGTAAAGGCTGGAGATGTTTTAATTAAAA
>CALWSS010000197.1 GCA_944384255.1 uncultured Clostridia bacterium | reverse complement strand
TTAATACAGAAGATATTAAAACACTTATACAGCGTGCCGTTACAGACAGCAAAAAAGGTTATGGCATGTTCAAAATAAATTTGGAAAACAATGCTCTTGATTTTTTGGCTGATACAGCAAACGGTGACGCCAGAACTGCTCTTAATGCCGTTGAGCTTGCTGTTTTATCAACGCCTAAAGATGAAAACGGTGTTATAAATATTGATATTGAAACGGCTCAGGAATGTATACAAAAAAGAGCCCTTAATTATGAAAAAGACGGGGATAATCATTACGACACCATATCGGCTTTTATTAAGAGCATGAGAGGTTCAGACCCTGATGCCGCTCTTTATTACTTGGCTAAAATGCTTTATGCCGGTGAGGACCCTAACTTTATTGCAAGAAGAATTGTTATTTGTGCCTCGGAAGATGTTGGAAATGCAGACCCTCATGCTTTGCAGGTGGCTGTTTCAGCGGCACAGGCAGTTAATTTTATAGGTATGCCTGAAAGCCGTATTATACTTGCCCAGGCTGTAACTTATATTTCATGTGCTCCTAAAAGCAATGCATCTTATTTAGGTGTTGAAAAAGCTCTGCACGATGTAAGAACAGTTAAAATAAAATCAGTGCCCAACCATTTAAAAGACAGTCATTATCCGGGAGCTAAAGAGCTTGGTCATGGCATAGGCTATAAATATGCTCACGACTTTGAAGGGCATTATGTTAAACAGCAGTATCTGCCCGATGAATTGGTAGGTACGGTTTATTATGAACCGACTGAAAACGGAGTGGAAAAAAGAATAAAAGAATCTCTTTTAAGAAGGAGAGGTAAATAATTTTGAAGGATATGATTAAGTCATATCCTTTTTTTGTTGTCTTTTGGAATAGTATTTTTTTATAAGGAAATAATAGCTGTATTCATAGAAAGGAATGTTGATATGGATATATATATTTCACCAGTTAAAAAGATATATGTAAAAGACAAAAAGTTGATTTTAGTTAAAGATATAGCAGAGGTATTCAGCAAAGATGTGCCTGTTCAAAAAATTCAAAACATACAGGTTTTTAAAATACCTGATAAAGAATATGGAATTTATAAAATATCTGCCATAGACATTATAAAAGCCATAACAAATAATTTTAGTGATGTAAATATAAATAACCTTGGAGAACAGGATGTACTTATACAGTATGACTCTAAAATGAAAAAATCAAGCAGGCTTTATAATGCCGTAAAAGCGGCCGCCATATCTTTTGTTCTGTTTTTTGGTACAGCAACAGCTATAATGAGCTTTCATGCTGACGGAGAAGTGCCTAAAATTATGGAAGGCTATTACAAAATGTTCTTTAATGAAGAAAAAGAAAACCCGTATATTATGGAAATTCCATATTCTTTAGGTCTTTCAGTTGGTATTATAGTTTTCTTCAATCATTTCGGCAAAAAAATGCTTACTTTAGACCCAACACCTATAGAAGTGCAGATGACAACATATGAAGAAGAAGTAATTAAAAATCAGCTTAATACCGCTTCCAAAAAAGGGGAGAATTAAATGCTTTTAAAATATATTTTGGCATTTATTGCCGCTTTTTCATCAGGTGTTGTTATTGCAGGGGGTGTTTTTTCGTTTATTGCCATAATAGGTGTTGTTCCAAGAATGGCACAAAGAACAGCTACCGAAAAATGCATAGTTACTTATGAAAATGCCATTATATTAGGCGGAATATTCGGTTCTTTAACAATGGCTTTTGATTTCAAAATACCGTTGGGTATTATTTCTATAATACCGTCTTTTGGTGTAGGAGTCTTTGTTGGTGCCATTGCCGTTTCTATAGCGGAAGTTCTTGATGTTGTTCCGGTTTTCATGCGAAGGGCATCACTTAAGAAAGGTCTTGAGCTTTTTGTCTGGGCCATAGCATTAGGCAAAACAGCCGGGGCATTGGCATATTTTATTTTTCCGTATTTCAGCAAATAAAGGAGATGTAATATTTGGAAACTACAGAAAAAAAGAAAAAGGAATACCAGCAGGCTGTTAAAGTCCTTTCACCAAACAGCCATATAATAAAAAATTGTATTTGGGCTTTTTTTTCCGGCGGAACTATATGCCTTATAGGTCATATATTAAGAAAAATATTTGAGTCTTTTAATTACAGTGAAGATAAAACTGCACTTCTTGTAAATTTAATACTTATAGGCTCATCGGCATTGCTTACAGGCTTGGGGTTATATAGCAAAATGGGCAAAAAATGCGGAGCCGGTACTGTTGTGCCTATAACGGGCTTTGCAAATTCAATGGTTTCACCTTCCATAGAGTATAAAACGCAAGGATTTATATTTGGCCTTGGAGCCAAAATGTTTACTGTGGCCGGGCCTGTGCTTGTTTACGGTATTACGGCATCTGTTGTTGTGGGAATAGTTCATTATTTTATAGCGGGGTGATAACATGTATAAAAGAATAGGAAGGCATACTGTAAAAATTGAAAACCCTGTTTATATTGTTTCTGCCGCTTCTTATGCCGGCAAAAAAGAGGGAGAAGGCCCATTGGGCAAGTACTTTGATTTTGTGGCAGAAGATATAATGCTTGGTGAAAAAAGCTGGGAAAAAGCTGAAAGCATGTTTTTTAAAAAAGCCTTTAAAACTGCAATGCAGAAAGCAGGCAAAACATTTGACGATATAGATTATCTGTTGGCTGGTGATTTGCTAAATCAATGCGGCGGTTCTACATTTGGTTTAAGAGATTTTAAAATACCGTATTTTGGAATATATGGTGCCTGTTCAACATTTGGAGAGGCAATAAGCCTTGGAAGTATGCTTATTGACGGCGGTTTCGGCAAAAACATTCTTTGCGGAGCCGGAAGTCATTTTTGTTCTGCTGAAAAGCAGTTTCGTTCTCCTTTGGAGCTGGGAACTCAAAGGCCGCCTACATCAACATGGACAGTAACCGGTTCAGGGGCTGTTGTGCTTTCTTCTGAAGGTTCCGGACCAAAAGTGACATACATTACAACAGGCAAAATTATTGATATGGGTATAAAAGACAGCGGCAATATGGGTGCAGCCATGGCCGGAGCTGCATGTGATGTTATAGAGGCCCATTTTAACGAAACAGGCAGAAATCCGGATTATTATGATGTAATAGCAACAGGAGATTTAGGCGATGTAGGAAAAGCACTTGTTAAAAAGTATGCCGGTGAAGCCGGAATTATATTTAATAATAATCTTACTGACTGTGGTATAGAGATATTCGACAATGAAACACAGGACACACACTGTGGCGGAAGCGGCTGTGCATGCTCGGCTGTTACATTCAGCGGATATTTTTATAAAAAACTTCTTAAAAAAGACATAAAAAATATACTTCTTATACCAACAGGTGCATTAATGAATACGGATATTTCACAGCAGGGCGAAACAATACCTGCTATAGCCCATGCTGTAGCAATAGAAATGGGGTGAAAGTTTTGGAGTATTTAAGAGCTTTTATAACAGGCGGAGCAATTTGCGTTATAGGTCAAATTCTTATAGATAAAACAAAGCTTACATCGGCAAGGATACTTGTATTGTTTGTTGTAACCGGCTGCATATTAGGCGGACTTGGAATTTATAAATATATATATGACTTTGGCGGCTCTGGGGCAACGGTGCCTTTAACGGGTTTTGGGTATATGCTTTCAAAAGGTGTTATAGAGGAAGTTGATAAAGTCGGGTTTTTAGGTGCTTTTACAGGAGGCCTTAAATCTGCCGCCGGCGGTGTAACAATAGCTGTAGTGTTTTCTTTAATTTCGGCTCTGATATTTAAGCCTAAAGATAAGAATTAAAATATTGATTTTATGTAAACAATATGATAAAATAGCTTTGAAGTTTTGTATAGTATTTGATAATTTTATTTAAAGGGAGACCAAATATGAAAAAAGCTATTTTGTCAGCTGTTGAGCTTGAAAACGAGAACAACAGCATTGCTTGTGAATATATGGATTGTGTTAAAGACATATATAATTCAAACAGTATGAAAAAGCTTGATAAGTTTGAACAGCATAACCATACTTCAAGACTTCAGCACAGTGTTAATGTTTCGTATTACAGCTTTTTATGGAGCAAAAAATTAGGCCTTGACTACCGCTCAGCAGCAAGGGCAGGGCTTATGCATGATATGTATTATTATGACTGGAGAAAACCGAGCTCTTTAAGGGGCTATCATCCGCTTTGGCATGCACTTATTGCCTGTAATAATGCAAAAAAAGAATTCGGAGTAAATGATATAGAGGCTGATGCAATTAAAAAACACATGTGGCCTTGTATTATTAATTTTCCTAAATATAAAGAAAGCTATATTGTTTCATTTGCAGATAAATTCTGTGCTGCTGTTGAATTTTTTGACGGAATAGAAACTGTAAGGAAAGTCAGCCGTTTGAAAGCCGCTTATGCTCAAAGAAGATAACATGTTTGAAAATATGTCTTTAAATATGGTATGAAAATTTAAAAGAATTTTAAAATGATGTTTATAAAAATGCAGAGCCTAAACTAAAGGTTCTGCATTTTTTATGTCGATAATATTAAAATTAAATAAAGCAATTTCCGCTATTTTTAAAGTTAATTAAAATGTATAATCATAACTTACACTTATATTAATAATGCTTAATAAAATGTAAGTTATAATTTGATTTTAAAAATAATCTAAATATTATTTATTTTTTTAATTACTTTGCACGGATTTCCTACAGCTACTACATTAGGCGGAATATCATTTTTAACTAAACTGCCGGCACCTATAACGGAACCTGAACCTATATGAACACCACCAAGTATTGCAGTGTTTGCACCTATCCAAACATTGTCGCCTATTGTAATAGGTTTGGCATATTCAAGACCGGTGTTTCTTATTTCATACTCAAGTGGATGGCCGGCTGTGTAAAAACCGCAGTTTGGGGCTATAAAAACATTATTGCCTATTGTTACTTTGTTGCAGTCCAGTATAACACAGTTGTGGTTTATAAAAAGATTATCTCCTACGATTATGTTTTTGCCGTAATCACAAAAAAACGGCTGTTCAATATCGAAGTTTTCACCTATTGAGCCAAATAATTCTTTTATAACTCGTTCACGTTCTTTTAAATTAGAAGGTTTTAGTGAGTTATATTCAAAACACAAATCTTTGCACATAATTCGCATTTTAATAAGCTCTTCATTGTTGGCATTGTATAGACTGCCTGAAAGTGCTTTTTCAAGTTCTGTTATTTTTTTATTTTCTTCCATATTACTGCTCCCATGCAAGATAGTATTCAATATCATCTATATAAGTTTGAGTGGATTTTGCACCTTTAATCTGGTCGCTTATTATTTTGCCTTCTGAATTAACAAATACTGTTGTAGGCACACCCTCAAGGTTTTCAACGGCCCAGTTTGCCAATACATCATCCATAACTATTGTTGTAAATGTACCACCGGCTTCGCTTTTAAGCTCTTTAACTATTTTTTCGTTTTCCTCGCTTGGTGTGTCAACAATGGCATTAATAACATTTACTTTTTTATCTTTAAGTCCAAGGCAGTACTGATAAACTTCCTCAAGCACAGATTGTTCGTTTGATTTATCTACTGCATAAGTGCCCCAGAAATTAACCATTGTAAGGTCGTAATCGCCAAAAACCGTACTGTCTATAGCCTCGCCTTCAAGTGTATGTGTATCAAAAGTGATATACTTTTTAAGCTCGTCAGTATCTATTATAGGTTTTATATCTTCCGGATTAAAATCTTCTGTTGAAATGCTTTCTATAAGTTCAGGAACAGCATCGGCCATTTTGTTATAGTTTTCCAAATCCTTGCCTTCAAGAGAATTTGCTGTACAAGGATAGAGTACATAATAACTGTATCCGTTTTGCTCAGATACGTTTTCTGCATTTTCATATAATGAGGTAAGGTCTTTTAATGTATTATTTGAAAAATTTTCAGTAGGTGCCACCATTATTTCACAAATAGGTGTTAAATATGACTGATAAGATGCTGAATCTGTAGCACTTTCCATGCTTGGCACGTCTTCTTCTTTAACATAGTTATATATTATTCTGGCAAGAGTGCCTTCCGACTGTATAGTAAGGGGGTAAAGGTTTGTTGTTTCAAACTCAGCCCATGCTGCCGGTGTTGTATAAGTAAGGCCTAATTCTTTAAGCCCTACAGTATGTGTTTGACTTTCTGAAGAAACAGCACTGCTTCCTGCTGCACTTTGGTTACCTGTAGTATTTGAACAGCCAACGGCAGCAAAAACAGATAAAACAGCAATGGTTAAAATTAATTTTTTCATTATTAATCTCCTTTGGTCTTTAAGTTTAAAAGTTATTATATATTAAAATCTGTTATTTTTCAATTAATGATAGCAAAGATTAAAATTAGTTAAAAATATTAATATAACTAAATAAAATTCTGCTTAATTGTTTTGCTTTTTATTAATAAAATGATATAATGAAAACAGACAGTTTGTGTAATATTTGCTGTTTAAATTAAGCTTTTTTATATAAAGCGACATAATAAACAGTATTTGTTTTTATTATGTATTTATTACGTATTTATTACGAGAATTCTTGGGGGAAAAATTATGGCAAAAGGCAAAATACTTATAATTGAAGATGAGGTCAGCCTTGCAAGGTTTGTTGAGCTTGAACTTACTTTTGAAGGCTATGAGGTAACTGTTGCTCATGACGGCAGAGAGGGTTTTGAGGCTTTTGAAAAGCAGAAATATGACCTCTTGCTTTTGGATTTAATGCTTCCGGGTATGGACGGTATGGAAATTTGCAGAAGGATAAGAAAGATTTCAAATATACCTATAATTATACTTACAGCAAAAGACGAAATTTCAGACAAGGTTGCCGGTCTTGACAGTGGTGCCAGTGATTATATTACAAAACCTTTTGCTATTGAAGAGCTTTTGGCCAGAATGAGAGCGGCTATGCGTAAAGTTCAGACATTTGATATTAAACTTAATTCCCTTACATTTAAAGATATGGTTATTGATACCGACAAAAGGATGGTGCATATTGCCGGTGAAGCCGTTGAGCTTACAAAAAAAGAATACGAACTTTTGCTCTATCTTGTGAAAAACAAAAATATTGTACTTACAAGAGAGCAGATTTTCAATAAAGTATGGGGCTATGACTATCTTGGGGAAACAAATGTTGTTGATGTTTATATTAGATATTTAAGGGCCAAAATAGATGAAAGATTCGGGAAAAGATATATATTTACCGCAAGGGGTGTAGGTTATTACGTAAGTGATGAAAAGTAAAAGAAAAAACGGAATAGATGATATATATGATTTTCAAAGACGAGTAACTCTTTACTTTGGTCTGCTTTTTACTGTGCTTATATTTTTTGCCAGTGCTACTATACTTAATTCCGTTACAACGGTTTATTATGATGTAGCTATTAACGAAACAATAGCCACAACTGAACGTATACAAAAATATATCAGAGACGGAAATTCACCTGATGAGGCGGCTGTATCCGGTTTTTTAAATGACAGAAACATAGACTTTAGAATAATTAACTACGCAACAGGTGAAATAAGCAAAAGTAATTTTGATAATAACACACCTTTTTCAGGAAACGGCTATCTTGAAGTAGGAAAAGAAAAAAAGGTTAAAGGCGACCCTGCCACAGTTACGGTTGAGGCCTATAAATCAGGTATAAAATTTATTATAGCCAGAAAAATAATGTATCATGGTGATGAAAAATATACCATTGAAGCGGCTAAATCGGTTGTTTTGAATACTACCTATTACAGAGGCCTTTTAATAAGAGCGGCTATAATAGACGTTATAGGCATTATAGCTGTTATACGTCTTAGCAGATATTTAAGCAAGCTTATACTTGTGCCTATAGAAAATATTAGCCGATTGGCTGAAAGCATAAGCATTGATGATTTAAGCCAGAGAATACCTGAAGAAGCCAATGACGGTGGTCTAAACGGACTTGTTTCCACATTTAATTCAATGATTGCAAGACTGGAGGTTTCATTCAGAAAGCAAAACCAGTTTGTTTCTGATGCATCTCATGAGCTTAAAACACCTATTGCTGTTATTAACGGATATATTAATTTAATAGACAGGTGGGGAAAGGAAAGGCCAGAGATACTTCAGGAAGCTATAGATTCCATTAAGGCACAGACAGAAAGCATGAATGTGCTTATTAAAAAACTGCTGTTTTTGGCTAAGTACGACCAAATCTCAAGCGTAAATAAATGTTCGGCTGTGTCTGCCAATGAAGTAATACAGGAAGTAATGAAGGAATTTGAAATGATTCATCCTGAAAGAAAAGTTGTTTTTAAAGGCGGTACTGAAAAAAGAATTTATGCCGATTATGACGCTATAAAACAGCTTTTATGGATATATGCCGACAATGCTTTTAAATATACCGGGCCTGAAAACACCGTAACTTTTGTAACATCTAATGATGATGAATATGTTTACTTAAGTGTTGAAGATGACGGCCATGGAATTGCAAGTGAAAATATTCCGTATTTATTTGACAGATTCTACAGAGTTGATAAATCCAGAAACAGAGAAATAGGCGGAAGCGGTTTGGGACTTTCTATAGCTAAAAAATTAACGGCGGCTTTTGACGGTGACGTGTATGTTGAAAGTGAGCCTGATGTTAGAACGGCATTTATTAATAAGTTTAAAATTTATAAAGACGGTATTTTGAAATAAAAAAGTTATATCCCCTGTACTAAAAACGTATATTTGGTACAGGGGGTGTTTTTTTGAAAGACTTTATAAAAAACAGCAAAGCATACTCAAAATACAATATAAATAGGTACAGATTGAAAAATAAGAATAGTAAATCCTCAGATAATAAAAATATATTCGGCCGTTTGTTTTATCAGGCCTGTATATGTGCTGTTTTGGTAGTGCTTTTATTTGCTGTGCTTAAAATAGGCGGTGACAATGTTTCCGGTTTAAAAAACAGCCTTAAAGAAGCAGTGGGAAGCAGTATGACATCAAGCCAGATTGATTATTTTAAGGAAATTGTTCAAAAAGGAATAAACAGTATAAAAAATACCGATTTGCCTTTTAATAATGATGATGTTGAAACTAAAGCTGTTATACGTATTGAAAATACATATTCTAAAGGAAGTATTATAGCTGAGAATACTTTGGCAGAAGAACAGAGCATATCGCCGGGGTGAAAGATACATGGCTTGAGCCATGTAATGGCATAATTACTTCTGCTTTTGGGCAAAGAAATAATCCTCTTGGAAGCGGAGGACAGTTTCATGACGGTATAGACATTGCAGTTGCCGAAAATACTCAAATAGCCGCTGTTAAAGACGGCATAGTTACCGGATGTAAAAATTCAGATTCTTATGGTATTAAGCTTGATTTTAAAACTGATGACGGGTATGATGTTTTCTACGCTCACTTAAACAAAATACTCGTTAAAGAAGGTGACAAGATAAAAGCTGGACAAATTGTGGCTCTTTCTGGAAACACAGGCGATACAACAGGGCCTCACCTGCATTATGGCATACATAAAGATTCAAATCCAATAGACCCAAGTAATTTTGTTATGCTTTCTTTTGCCGAAAATGCCTTTAATTGAATAAAATATAATTAAAAGCCCGCTTAAGTTTAATTAAAAACTACAGCGGGCCTTTTGCAAGGTTATAACGACGCGATTAAAAGTATAAATTAAAAATATTAAAATGTCAAATATAATGGTTTAAATAAATAAAGTCACAAATTGGAAAGAAAACTGCCATAAATAAAAGATTTTAAATCAGTTGAAAGTAGTTGAAATAAATTGTATTATATAATCAGTTAATTATGCCTAAATTGCGGCAGGAGGATTATAAATTATGTATAAAGCTGTATCAGACGAAATTTTATTGCAGGTGGACAAGCCCGCCAGATATGTAGGCGGTGAAGTTAACATGGTAAAAAAAGATTTATCTAATATTGATATTAGGTTTGCTTTTTGTTTCCCTGATGTTTACGAAGTTGGAATGTCACACCTTGGACTTCAAATACTTTATTATTTTTTAAACAGACGTGAGGACACATACTGTGAAAGAGCATTTGCTCCATGGACTGATATGGAGCAGAAAATGCGTGAAAATAATATTCCGCTTTTTTCACTGGAAAGTCAGCAGCCATTAAAAAACTTTGATTTTGTAGGTTTTACTTTGCAGTATGAATTGTGTTACACAAATGTTATAAATATGCTTGATTTAGCAGGTATACACATTTACAGCAAAGACCGTACAGAGGATGAGCCTATTATAATATGTGGCGGTTCATGTGCTTATAATGCCGAGCCACTTGCTGATTTTGTAGATATTGTTTATCTTGGAGAAGGCGAAGTGCTTTATGATGAAATACTTGACATTTATAAGGAGTACAAAAAAGCCGGAAAGACAAAAAACGAGTTTTTCGAGCGTCTTTTGGATATTGACGG
>CALWSS010000196.1 GCA_944384255.1 uncultured Clostridia bacterium | reverse complement strand
GCTCATAAACATCTTCTATTGTTTCGGCTTCCTCGCCTATATACACAGCAAGAGTGTCAACACCTACCGGACGGCCGCCGAATTTCTCTATCATGGCAAGAAGCATTTTTCTGTCGGTTAGATCAAGACCCATTTTGTCTACATCAAGCCTGTTAAGGGCCTTATTTGCCACTTCATGGGTAATTACACCGTCAAAACTTACCTGTGCAAAATCCCGGACTCTTTTTAAAAGCCTGTTGGCTATTCTCGGTGTACCTCTTGAGCGTCTTGCTATTTCCTCTGCACCGCCGTCATCAATTTCTATATCCAATACTCCCGCCGAACGCTTTATAATTGTTTTAAGGTTATCCACACTGTATGGCTCAAGACGCTGTATAACACCAAATCTGTCACGTAAAGGTGCCGTAAGAAGGCCTATTCGTGTTGTGGCACCTATTAGAGTAAACTTAGGCAAATCAATCCTTACACTTCTTGCTCCCGGGCCTTTGCCTATTACTATATCAATAACAAAGTCCTCCATAGCCGGATAAAGTATTTCCTCTATAATACGGTTGAGCCTGTGTATTTCATCTACAAAAAGTATGTCCCCTTCTTCAAGACCGCTTAAAACAGCCGCCATATCCCCCGGGCGCTCAATAGCCGGGCCTGATGTTGTTTTAATATTAACACCCATTTCGTTGGCTATAATGTTTGAAAGTGTTGTTTTTCCAAGCCCCGGAGGGCCATAAAGGAGCACATGATCCAGTGGCTCGCCTCTTTTTTTAGCCGCCTCAATAAATACTTTCATGTTGTTTTTTACACTTTCCTGACCTATGTAATTTTCTAAATTATCGGGACGCAGTTTAGGCTCAAGCTCCATATCCTCAGCCTTAAAGCCCGACGTTATAATTCTCTCCTGCATACAACCACCGCCTGATTATTTCTGGGAAATTTTTTTAAGCGCTTTTTTCAAGAGGCCGGATGTATCGTCCTCAGCTGTATATACCTCAGAAAGCGCCTTAACAGCTTCACTTCTGCCATAGCCTAAAACAAGCATTGCTTCAAGAGCTTCGCTTCTGCTGTCTGTCGAAACAGTACTTTCTCCTGTTTCGCCTGTTATTTCTCCGCCTATTACAGAAGAAATTTCATCTGTTGATATTTTGTCTTTAAGCTCAAGAATTATCCTCTGAGCCGTTTTTTTGCCAAGGCCCGGAGCACGGCAAATCATATTAACATCATTGGCTATAATAGCTGTTGTAATCTCGTTTACACTGGCACTGCCTAAAAGTGCTAAAGCCGATTTTCCGCCTACACCTGAAACCGAAGTAAGTCTTTTAAACAGCTCCAGCTGTTTTTTATTTTCAAAACCAAAAAGGGATATGCCGTCTTCTTTAACGCTCATATATGTAAAAATCTTTGCTTCTGTATGGATTTTATACTTAACTGTAAAAGATGGCGGCATAGACACAAAATACCCCAATCCGCCTGCTTCAATAACAACACCTGTTTCAGATATATCTTCAAGAGTTCCCTTTATATAAGAAATCATATAATCGTCCTTTCTAACATAGAGCATTTCTATTTTACCATAAACAGACCATTGGTGCATATTAAATTATATATAAAAACTCTGCCGCAGATTATACAGAAAATATTTCCCGGGCAGAGAGCAAATTACAGTTAAATTTATGTACTGAAAAATATGGAAAATTTTATTTATTATATCTCTTATTTCTTTTGGATTTTATCCTTGTTTTCTTTATTTTCTTCATCCAGCACAACAGGAATAAGAAGCGGAGCCAAGCGGCCTTTGCCCCTGTTTTTAACATAGAAAAAGCCGATTGCCGAAAACACAACTGCTCCCACAAAATTAACCAAAAGGTCTTTCATAGTGTCAATAATGCCTATGTCTATGTATCCTCCCGGAAACTCCATCCAATCCTTGCCGTTTACAACAAGACTTGTTATTTTTTCAGTAACTACATTATTAAGTCCGTCAGGATTTAATGTAACGGAATGAATAGTGTTTATAATAAAGTCCTTCTGCATATCCGTTCCGAAAAAATAGTCCATGCTGAACTCAAAAAACTCCCACAGTACACCTACAGTCATTGAAAAGCAGAAAGCCACTAATGCAAGAAAAAGCGGTGAAAGCTTAAAAGTCATTTTTTCACTTCTGTTAAAAAGGTCCACAAGGCAAAAACCAACTGCTGCAACCAAAAACCCATTTAATGTATGGAGCATTGTATCCCAGCCTGAAATTCTTGTATAAAAAGAATTTATTTCGCCTAATATCTCGGCAGCAAATATAAAGCAGTAAATTATAGCTTCCATTAAAGGCGGTATATCTATTGAAAGCCTTTTTTCAAGTATCATAGGCATGCAGAAAAGCATAAGTGAAAGCAGGCAGACAAAAACATTCTCATACCTTCCGGCAAAAACCGAACGTACAAGAGTTACAACTATAAAAAACGATAACACTCCACGTATTGTAAGCCTTCGCCTTACTTTTGGAGATTGTTTAATAGTGTCCATTAATTTTTCATTTTCATTTTTTCTTTTTCCAGCCATAAAGTCTCCTTTGAATGTTAATTACTTTTGTTTAACATTAACACATAAAGAGATTTTTTTCAATGCATCTAAAGCCCATATAATTTCCAAAGTATTTAATAACTAAAAATAATACCGCCGGAATGCCCTTTGATTAACGGCATAACGGCGGTACATTTAAAGCAAAACTAAATATTTAATTTATATTTCTTACAGGTAACCTTATCTGTTTGAGCCCATGCCTGACTCTTTATCAGCCATCATCTTTTCCTGAGCCTCAATCATCTTTTTAACCATATATCCACCAACATAACCATTCTGTGCTGATGTGAGGTCGCCATTATAACCTTCTTTAAGTGGTACACCAATTTCGTTGGCTACTTCATATTTAAACTTGTTCATAGCTCCCTTAGCTTCCGGTACGTTTACTTTGTTTCCTGTTTTTGAACTCTGTGACATTTTAAATGCCCTCCTTTTTAAATAAAAATTTTATTTAATCGGTGTTACAGGAATAGTATGCGTATGTCGTTTTTTATTATCCCGGCAATTTCTGGGCAGTTTTATAAAAAATTTTGGTATAAATGTAAAATATAATTTAATTTATAAGTTATAAAGCTCTGAAATCTTTATGGCAGTTGAAAAAACTATTTTTCCGTCAAGAGTAAGCGGATTTATCTGTGTTATTTCCTTAATTTTATTAAGCTTATTATTTACAGTATTTCTGTGAACAAAGAATTTATTTGCAACAGTCTGCACATTTCCGTCACAGTTAATATAATTTTTTATGTATTCCGTTAAGTCTGTATTATTTTCTCTGTCGTACTGAATAAGCCGGCCCAATGTTTCGTTATACATATCTTTTAATATAGACATGTCGCTGACTTCCGAGAGTATTTTATACATTCCCATTTTATCATAATACAAAACCGGCGTTTCATTTTTAATGGCAACATTCATAAGCGGCAAAAGACGCTTAAAATTAATTGAAAGATTATATATGCTCTCATTGCGTCCTACACAGATATAAGACTTGCAGTTGTAAAACCTTACATTTAAACTCTCGTTTAATGATTTAACAAAATTATCCAAATGTTCCTTGTTAGCATTTACGGCAATTATAGTTACTATTCTGTTATACAAAAAAGCTACTATTATACTTGCCGTTTCCTCGGCTGTTCTTTCACAGCACATTTTTACACTTCTTAAAAACATGTGCTGGTCATTATCATGCACAGCATCTACTTTAATAATTATCGGGCAGTATGTTTCCTCATCGGAAAATCCGTAAAAAGACAGTTTATTAAGCTGATTTGATAAATTTTCAGTGTTGAATATAATACTCTGCATCAGCTCTGATACGCTTAAGTTTTTTGCTTCTTCCCGCATTAAAGCATGTATTATATCTTTTGCCACATCACTCATAAGCACATCCCACGGGATGGTATAAAGCGGAATGTTAACCTCATCACAGTAATCTATAAGTTCTTTGGGTATCTCTT
>CALWSS010000195.1 GCA_944384255.1 uncultured Clostridia bacterium | reverse complement strand
GGAATGAAGACGGAGTACCTGTTGAGTCAGCACCACATCCTAAACAGATTTTAAAAGTAAAACTTCCATTTCCTGTGAAAAAATATGACATGCTTAGAAAAGAAATCAAAGAGTAATGTTGCGTTCATAATTTGTTAACACAATAGCTTTTATTTGCTGGTAATATGTATTCACCGGGTGAAATAATTAAGTTTTTAATGGAGGATTATTTATGAAAAAGAATATATTAGGAAAAATTGCTATTGCAGCTTTTATTTCAACTATGGTTATTGGCTCAAGTGCTTTTGCAGATACAGCTGATACATCAACAGGAACAGATACAGCTGTAGAAACAACACAGGAAGCAGAAAACAGTATTGAAATACTTAAAAATGAAAAATCAGACTATGTGGTTTATAAAGGAACTGTTACAGACATTGAAGAAGGCGATGACGGATATATATCTGTTACAATTTCTGAAACAGGTTTAAAAGCTAATTTAGCCGACGACGCAGTTGTTATGGATGCTGCTGACGGAAGCATTAAAACAACTGCTGATATTAAAGACGGTATGAATATCATGGTTATTTTAGGCGTTAACTCACCTATGACAATGAGTATTCCACCTATGACAAGCAGCGCTGTAGCAGCTGTAATAAATGCAGATAACAATGTTGATTTTTCAGTTTACAATGATGAGTTTGTAAATGCAGAAAATACACTTCAGCTTAATACTGAAGGTATCATTGTTAAAGACATAAAAGGCGAAGACATTACTGCTGATGATATAAAAGGCAAAGCAGCACTTGTTGCTTACGGAGTTTCAACAAGAAGCATACCTGCACAGACAACACCAAGCCTTGTTGTTGTAATTGGTGATGAAACAGCCGTTGAGCCTGAAGCAGATACTGAGAACAATGAAAATGAAGAAACAGTCGATAAATCACCTGTTAAACTTCGTGAAGTATGTGAAAATGCAGGATATACAGTAAAATGGACATCAAACGATGAGCCTATTGAAATCACAAATGGAGAAAAGACAATAGTAGTAAATAAAGACTCTAATAAATGCACAATCAAAGGTTCTGAAGTAGATATAAATGCTGAGCTTTCAGGCAATGTTTATCTTGACGGCGACACAATGATGGCTCCTTATGATTTAGCTTCATATTTATAATTTCTGATAGTGTAGGCGTGTTTCAAACGGGGTGATTTTTTGAAGGCTGTTATTTCCGGCAAGAAAAAGGCAATAGCTGATTATATGGTTGATGAAGCCCAAAAAATGGGCTATGACGTAATTTTGCATGAAAATGAGAAAGTACCTTTAAATTATGAGGAATTGGGCTGTGATGTACTTGTTCAGCTTGATATGTTCAGCCATAATAAACCTGAAGATTTCAGAAACCTGAAATTTGTACAGGCGCTAATGGTGGGAACAGATAAGCAGCCATTAGAAAAGCTTAAAAGTATGAATGTTATGTATTCAAGTTTGAAAGGTGTTTTTGATAAGCCTATAGCAGAATTTGTTGTTATGAGAATTCTTGACATATATAAACATATTCGTACTTTTGAAAAAGAGCAGAAAGAGCACAGCTGGTCCAAAAGGTTTGATTTGCTTGAACTCAGTGGCAAAAAAGCCGCCATACTTGGCATGGGACATATAGGAGTTGAAACGGCAAAGCGTTTAAGAGCTTTTGAAACTTGCTGTGACGGATTTTCTCGAAGCCTTAAAAATGCGGAAGCATTTGACAATGCCTACAAAATAGATACCCTAAAAGAAAAAATATGTAATTACGATATAGTTATTGTTTCCATACCGCTTACAAAAGACACATACCACCTATTTAATGATGATATGTTTAGGGCTATGAAAGACGGCTCCGTTTTTATTAATATAGCCCGTGGCGGAATACAATGTGAAGATGCTTTGTATAATGCTTTAAAAAGCGGTAAACTTATGGCGGCAGCAGTTGATGTGTTTGAAAAAGAACCTCTTGACCCTAAAAGTCCGCTTTGGGATTTAGAGAATTTCTTTTACTCACCACACAACAGTTTCTGCGGTGATAAAAACGACGAAACAACAGCTAAAATAGTGCTTGATAATTTAAAAGCCTTTATTGAGGGCAGAAAGATTAATAATTTAATTTAGAATAATGAATTTAAGAAAAGTGGCGTTTATATAGGCGCCACTTTTTTGTATAACGCTATTGAACTTTTTGATTTCAAACAATAATTAATTTCATTAAAAAATTAGTTGTACGGCTTATAAATTTATTTAGAATTCCAATTTTTTATACGGAAATTTAAAAAATTTTAAATATCACTTGATTTTTTTATAAAAACATGGTATTTATATAAAAGATGTCATGCAGAGACTAGGACCCAAGGCGTTCTCATTTTTTTGAGGACGCTTTCTATGTATTTGATAAATTAAAAAGAAAGGACAGCGATAATATGAGCGAAGCTATATCAATACCTGAAATTTATGGGAGCAGAGTATTTAGCGACTCGGTAATGTGTGAAAAACTGCCTAAAAAAATTTATAAAGAACTGAAAAGGTCTATTGAAACAGGCACAGAGCTTTCACCTGAAATAGCTGAAGTTGTTGCTAATGCAATGAAGGACTGGGCCATTGAAAAGGGTGCTACACACTATACACATTGGTTCCAGCCTATGACTGGTATTACAGCTGAAAAACATGATGCCTTTATATCACCTATTGAAAATGATAAGGTAATAATGGAGTTTTCTGGAAAAGAGCTTATAAAAGGTGAACCTGATGCTTCTTCATTCCCTTCCGGCGGACTTCGTGGAACTTTTGAGGCAAGAGGTTATTCTGTTTGGGACTGTACATCACCTGCATTTCTTAAAGAAGATGCCGGCGGATTAACACTTTGTATACCAACGGCTTTTTGTTCCTATACAGGTGAGGCCCTTGATAAAAAGACACCGCTTCTGCGTTCTATGGAAGCAATTAATGTTCAGGCATTAAGAATTTTAAGGCTTTTTGGTGATACAGAAACTAAAAAAGTAACAACATCTGTTGGAGCAGAGCAGGAATACTTTTTAGTAGACAAAAACATGTACAACAAAAGAAAAGACCTTATATTTGCTGGACGTACTCTTTTTGGTGCTATGCCGCCTAAGGGCCAGCAGCTTGATGACCACTATTTTGGTGCAATAAGAGAACGTGTTTCAGAGTATATGAAGGACCTTGATATTGAACTTTGGAAGCTTGGCATATCAGCTAAAACAGAGCATAACGAGGCTGCACCGGCTCAGCATGAGTTAGCACCTATTTATGATGATACAAACATAGCTACAGACCATAATCAGCTTGTAATGGAGTATATGAAGAAACTTGCTCCAAGACATGGCCTTGAGTGTTTGCTCCATGAAAAACCTTTTGCCGGTGTTAACGGTTCAGGCAAGCATAATAACTGGTCTTTAGCTACAGATACAGGCAAAAATTTATTTAATCCGGGAAAAGAACCGCATAAAAACAAACTTTTCCTTATATTCCTTTTAGCTGTTATTAAGGCTGTTGATGAAAATGCTGTTATACTCAGACTTGGTGCTTCAAATGCCGGAAACGACCACAGACTTGGTGCTGCAGAGGCTCCGCCTGCTATAATTTCAATTTTCCTTGGTGAACAGCTGGAAGATATATTAAATCAGATAGAGCTTGGAAACCTTACAAGCAGTAAAAGTGCAACATCTATGACAATAGGTGTTTCAACTATACCTTCAATCAAAAAAGATGTTACCGACAGAAACAGAACATCGCCTTTTGCTTTTACAGGTAATAAGTTTGAATTTAGAATGGTGCCTTCTTCCGATTCTATAGCTTGCCCGAACTATATTCTTAATACAATAGTTGCTGAGTCTTTAATGCAGTTTGCTGATGAGCTCGAAAAAGCTGATAATTTTGATGAGGCTTTGGATAAGCTTATGCAAAAAACAGTTAAGGAGCATAAGAGAATTATATTTAACGGCAACGGATACTCTGAAGAGTGGGTAAAAGAGGCAGAAAGAAGAGGCCTTCCAAACTGCAAATCAATGGTTGATTCTGTTGAGTCAATGGTTGATCCTCGTGTAGTTGATATGTTTAAACGCCATGGTGTTTTAACAGAAGTTGAATGTGCTGCCAGAGCTGAAATTTCTTACGAAAACTATATAAACAAA
Organism: uncultured Clostridia bacterium; assembly: GCA_944384255.1. Classification (GTDB taxonomy): domain Bacteria; phylum Bacillota; class Clostridia; order Lachnospirales; family Anaerotignaceae; genus Neoanaerotignum_A. The sequence goes on along the minus strand of CALWSS010000195.1, from coordinate 21,669 downwards.
GTTTTAATTGAAGCCAGAACAATGGTTGATATGGTTGCTAAGCAGATTAAACCTGCTGCAATAAGCTATGCAAAATCAGTTGCTGACTCCATAGTTTCTCTTAATGCAGCCGGAGCAGATTGTGAAGTTGAGAAAGAACTTCTTAAAAATATAACTGATAATATTTCTGAAATGGATAAGGCTTATAAAAAACTTAAAACTGAGATTGATAAGTCTTCAGAAATTGAAGGCATTAAAGAAAAAGCCTTCTTTGTAAAAGATTATATATTTACTACTATGAGTGAATTAAGAAAGCCTGCCGATGAGCTGGAAATGCTTGTATCAGAAGAATATTGGCCATTCCCAACTTATGGAGATTTGTTATTTTATTCGTAATTAAATAATATAGTTAAATTAAAGGGATAAAACATATAATGTTATTTTAATAACAATGTTTTATCCTTTTTTTTCATGACTTTTTTATTTTTATTTAACTTTTCAAACAAAAATCTAATAAAAAAATTTTTAACAGTATAGCAGATATATTGTTGTATTAAATTTAATACAAAGAAATTTTTTTTCATGTCATATAAAAAAATTGCACATTTTTTTAAATATTTGGTATACATATTATTACATAAATATATCATACGTCTTATATAATTTGGTCTAATTATGCATATTTTAAGATTGAAAATTATGCAATATATACATAAATGTAATAGATAGTATGCTAAATATGTTTAAAAACAGTTTTTTAATTTTTAATGAAATTATTGATTGTGCTTAAAAAAGTACAATAACTTTATTGAAAGTAAAAAATTTTGTTGTATAATAAAGATATGGCGATAGTTAAATACCCACTAAAGGGGAGGAAGCTGCAATGTATCTTGATGATAAACGTGTTAGGATAATATCAGGACATTACGGAAGCGGTAAAACGGAATTTGCTGTTAACTATGTGACAAACCTTAAAAAAATTTCAAAAAAGAAGGTTGCCATATCTGATATGGACATAGTTAATGTGTACTTTCGTTCCAGAGAAAAAAAGGATGAGCTTACAGAACAGGGCATTGAAGTTTTTGACTCATCAATAGGTGCTTCTGCTGATTTACCTGCAATTCCCAAAGAAATGCTGATTCCGTTTGTTGATAAAGAATATGACTATGTTGTAGACCTTGGAGGAAACGATGTAGGAACTATTGTTTTAAGAAGGTTTAAAGAACATATTGATATTTCCGAAGTCGACTTTTTTATGGTTGTTAATGTTTTCAGACCGGATACTCAAACAGTTGATGCAATAATCGAGCAGAAAGAAAAGCTTGAAAATGCATCGGGTTTTAAAGTAACCGGATTTATCAACAACACTAACCTTGTAAGAGAGACATCTGCCGAAGATTTGCTTTATGGCGACAAACTGCTTAAAGAGGCAAGTCAAAAGACAGGTGTTCCTATTAAATATACTTCCTATGTAAAGGAGGTTGTAAAGGATATGACGCCTGAAATAATCAGTAAGCTTTCAGGCAATGTAATACCATTAAAGTACTATATGCGTGAAGTATGGATGTAATACAATTTCAGGAGGTGCTTTTTTTAATGGCAAAGTTCAATGTTAAATTTAATGAGGCGTTGTGTAAAGCCTGTGGTTTATGCATGATGGCTTGTCCAAAGAATCTTATTGTACTTAATACGGAGCTTACAAATGATTCCGGATATACACCGGCGATGATGACTGATATTGAGTCGTGTATCGGATGTTGCAGCTGTGCAAGAATGTGTCCGGATTGCGTTATAACAATCGAGAAAAATGACTGAGAGAGGGGGATTACATAATGGCTAAAGTGCTTATGAAAGGTAACGAGGCTACAGGAAAAGCCGCTATTTTAGCTGGATGTAAATTTTTTGCCGGCTATCCTATAACACCACAAAATGAGGTGCCGGAATATTTGTCAAGAGAATTACCTCTTGCAGGCGGAACTTTTGTTCAGGCTGAGTCTGAGGTTGCTGCTATTAATATGCTTTACGGTGCTGGAGGCGCTGGAGCAAGATGCATGACATCATCTTCTTCTCCGGGTATTGCTCTTAAACAGGAAGGAATCGGCTACTGTGTATTTGGTGAAGTTCCTTGTGTTATAAACTCAGTTTCACGTGGCGGCCCTGCTCTTGGTACAATTCAGCCATCACAGCAGGATTATAATCAGGCTACAAGAGGCGGAGCTAACGGAGATTATCATATTCCTGTTCTTGCACCGGCTTCAATACAGGAAGCTGTAGATGCTATAAAAGAGGCTTTTGAAATAGCTGACTTTTACAGAACACCAGTTATGGTTCTTCAGGACGGACTTATTGGCCAGATGATGGAGCCTGTTGATTTTGACAAACCTGTTAAGAAAAGAGAAATTCCGCCTAAGAGTGAATGGGCTTTAGGTTACGGAAAAGGCAATCCTCATTTAATTGAAGGTATTGTTATTGATGCACCTGCCTGTGAACAGAAAAACCTCAGATTCTTTAAAGAAAAATATGCTGTTATTGAAGCTAACGAAGTTAGATATGAAGAATATATGATGGATGATGCTGAGTATGCTTTTGTAGCTTATGGCTCGTCATCAAGAATTTGTAAAACAGCTATTAAAGCATTAAGAGAAAAAGGCATTAAAATTGGTCTTATCAGACCTAAGACATTATGGCCTTTCCCACAGGTTCCGTTCCAGAATAAGAATATTAAATTATTCATTGATGTTGAAATGAATATGGGACAGATGGTTCCGGATGTAGCTCTTGCATGCAATGATAAGAACAAAGTTAAATTCTTCGGCAGATGTGGTGGTATGATTCCGTCACCTGAAGAAGTAATTGCAGCAGCTGAAAAAATTATAGGAGGTGCTGAATAATGTCTACAACAATATTCAAAAAACCTAATGGACTTACAGACAGAAAACTTCATTACTGCCCTGGTTGTGGCCATGGTATAGTTCATAGGCTTATTGCTGAGTGCATAGATGAAATGGGTGAAACAGAAAATACTGTAATACTTGCACCTGTAGGATGTGCCGTATTTATTCCAAATTACTTTGTTTATGACTCCATTCACTGTGCTCATGGCCGTGCTCCTGCTACAGCTACTGGTGTAAAAAGAATTCATCCTGATAAAACAGTTATTACATATCAAGGTGATGGCGACCTTGCTTCTATCGGTATGGCTGAAATAGTTCATGCTGCCGCAAGAGGTGAGAAATTTACTACAATTTTCATTAATAATGGCATTTACGGCATGACAGGTGGACAGATGGCGCCTACAACACTTCCGGGAATGAAAGCTACTACAGCTCAAAACGGTCGTGATGTGCATGTAAATGGTAACCCTATCAGGATTTCTGAGCTTTTAAGTTCTCTTGACGGACCGGCATATATTGAAAGAGTTGCTGTAGATAGTCCGGCACATGTTATTAAAACAAAAGCTGCTATTAAAAAAGCCCTCCAGTACCAAAAAGAAGGTCTTGGATTCTCTCTTGTTGAGGTAGTTTCAAACTGTCCTACAAACTGGGGTATGTCAGCTGTTAAAGCTATGGAGTTTGTAAAAGACAAAATGATTCCATACTATCCTCTTGGAGTATATAAAGACATTAAGGAGGGAAAATAATATGGGAAAAACATTTAGAATAAGCTGTTCCGGATTTGGCGGTCAAGGTGTTATGGCTCTTGGCAAACTTATTGTTTATGCTGGTATGGACGAAGGGAAAGAAGTATCATGGGTTCCTTCTTATGGACCTGAAATGCGTGGCGGTACAGCTAACTGCTCAGTTATAGTTTCTGACGAGCCTATTGCAAGCCCTGTTGTTGACTCCAACATAGGTGTAAATGTTGTTATGAACCTTCCTTCATTCCAGAAGTTTGTTCCTAAAACAGCTAAAGACGGAGTTGTATTTGTAAACTCAAGCATTATATCAGAAAAAGTTGATATACCTGGAGTAAAAGCATACTACATTCCTGTTAATGATATTGCTAACGAGCTTGGTAATCCAAGAATGGTTAATATTATTATGCTGGGAGCTATTATTGAAGTTCTCAAAATAGTTGAGGTTGACAGCATATTTAAACCAGGCGGAGCTTTTGAACATGTATTTGGTGCAAGTAAGGCTAAACTTATTCCGGCTAATAAAATAGCTATGGAAAAGGGTGCTGAAGCAGCAAGAAAGTGCATGTAATTTTAATTTAATTATTAAACTAAATAAATAATATAAAAAGGATAAATTCTGTTAAAAGGAATTTATCCTTTTTTGACATATTTTTAAATAAATCTAAAGTTTTAAATATAAATATAAGAAGTTTAATTAAAATTTTGAATAATATTCTGCTAATTTATAGCATTAAACGTCATAAAATATTATAATAATATATATGTCATTGTGCAGATTTAAAAATCAAAAGGGGTAAAGTATGAAGCGGCTTTTACACAGAGAGAAAAAATTTACGGGTGAATGGCTTAAGACAAAACAATATTTTGTTTCTGTTCTAATGGATGTTGTTATAATATGTGTTTTAACAGGAGTAAAATGGAAATGGGGCAGTATTCCTGTTGGAAAAGATGAAGTTACGTTAGGATTTATGATGTATTGCGTTAGAAATTTAGTTTTGGTTTTTGCTGCTATAAATTTAATTTCTACAATTCAGCATTTTTATGCTTGGAACTCAAACGGTCGTATACATTCGGATGATGACACAAAAAGTTTATTTTCTGACTGGAAAACAGGCGAGATTTCACCTGTTAAGGTTTCTATGGCTTTTATTATTGCCGGTGCATTTGTTTTATTTTGTATTATGATTATGTGGCTTTAGAATATTTGTTTTTGCTTTGTAAGAGGTGTGGCTATGGGTTTATTTTCAATTGGGAAAAAGAAGAATTTACAGGCACAAAAAGAACATGAAAAATCAACGGTAAACAGTAAAGAATCAGAAAATATTACTGAAAAAAGTGAACAAAACCAATTCATACAAAAAGCCGGTGCATGTGTAGTTACGAAATCACTTTTAAATGGAAGCTCAAAATTAAAATGGCTTTTCAGGGAAAATAACAGTATAGGTACAGGCTGGGTTGCCTTTGGGAATACGGATACACAGGAATACATAAACAAGGTTGAAAACTTGTCTGTAGTTGATTTTAATACACTTGCAAATATAGAGCCGGCTGTAAGAAATGTATTTTATATGCCTTATGGAACAGACTTGGAGTTTTGTTTTGACGATAGCGGCAAATATTTTGTTGATACAAAAACAGGAGAAGAAATTCGTCAGGCGGTGAAACATCCTGTTCAGATTGCGTTTGAAAAAAATCTAAAGTTTTTAAACAAAGAAAATTATGATTTAAGTTTTTTTAATGGTTTATTTCAAAGGTCGGATAAGATTCAGACTTTTACAGTTGGCTTAGCTGATTTTCCTTCGGGTTCGGTTGTTCTTGCTGACCCGTTAGTATATCTTGGTAATAAAAAGTACCAAACGGTTTTAAACAGGCATATCCCTAAAGGCTCATATAAAGTGGAGCTTTCGATATTTTATTCAAATTTAGTTGGAATTAGAGTTGCAGCAGCACGTATTAATATAAATAATAAACCAGCTGTAAGATATGAACTTGCTATGCCAAAGGGTTATAGTATTGAAAATTTCAATGAAAAAGGTGTATTTTCGTTTTTTGGTGTTGATTCCGGTATTGCTTGTATTACAGACGAAAGCTTAGCTGATGAATTTTCAGATTTTATAAAAGAATGGCGAAATAAAAATACTGATAAAGAAATATATAACGACTATTTTATGCAGCTTTTTCAAAAGAGTTATGAAAAAAATCCAAGCTTACAGAGAAAAAACGGTGATTTTTTGCTTTGGAATCTTCCTAAAAGCAATAATATAATAATTATGTTCACAAGCGGTATGGGAGACGGTATTTACAGTGCTTATTGGGGATTTGATGAAAATGGAAATATTTCAAATCTGACTGTGCCGTTTATTAACCCGGAATTTTTTTAATTAAAATAACTAAATATGTTATTACATAATTATAGGTAACACATAAAAAGATAACAGACATTTTGCCTGCTATCTTTTTTAAGTTTTGCTGTAATCTGTTTTCATAATTAAAGTTTGAGATTTTTTAGCAGAATTTCATTTTGATTAATAATGAACTTAAGTTTTAATCGTCAACCCAGCAGTCATTTTCTGAAAGTATACGGGTGAAAATACGGCTTTGATTTTCTTTATTCTTAGCTTGATGAAACTTAAATATCATCTCGTTTTCTTTTTCGCCTTTGCCTATAATTTCAACTTTGCCTTTTGTATTAGACATTGCATAACGCAGGCATTTGCCGTTTCCGTTTTGCAGGCTTTTAGCTTTTTCAACAATTTCATATCCTTTAAGCAGAGGAACTTGGAACTGATTTTTAACTCCTGAAACTGGTCTGCATTGGAAAATATAATACGGTACAATGCCGATTTTTGTTAGATTTTTTAATAATGCACCTAAAACTTCGGGATTATCATTAATGCCTTTAAGAAGAACTGTCTGGTTTTTGATTATAAGACCGGCTTGCTGTAAAAGCCTAATAGCTTTTATTGATTGAGGAGTAATTTCATTTGAATGATTGAATTGAGTAGAGATGTAAATTTGTTTTTTGTTGCAGTATTTTTTAAGCAAATCAAGCAACTGACTGTCGTTTATAATTCTGTCAGGAAAAACAACAGGTACTTTTGTTCCAAAACGTATATAGTCAAGATGTTCTATTTCCGAAAGATTTTTAAGATATTTTTCGATTACATCGGTTTCAAGCATAAATGAATCTCCGCCTGAGATTAAAACATTTGAAATTTCTTTATGTTCTCTTATGTAATCAAATATTCTATCCAAATCTATTGCAATTTCTTCTGATGTTGCTCCAACCATACGTTTTCTGAAACAATATCGGCAATACATAGCACAGCAGTGAGTTGATAGGAGCAATACCGTTTGGCTGTATTTATGCTGAAGGCCTTTTATAACGGTATTATCGTTTTCACCGCTTGTATCAAAGCTTCCGTCTAAATCCATTTCGCTAAATGAAGGAACACTCATTCGACGTATAGGATCATTGAGGTTGTTTTTATCAATTAATGACAGGTAATACTGTGGAATTGATATTGGATATTTTTCAAGTATTTCTTCAATTCTATCATTGATTTTAATATCTGGAAATACTTGAGCAAGCTCTGAGGCTGTAGTTAAATTATTTCGCAATTCTTGATTTAAATTCATTTAAAATCACTTCCATTCTGTTTAATTTAATATTATTCTATCATATATTGGTATTTATGTAAAACAAATTGGAAGATTATTAAAAAAAATTAATTAAATCGCAATAAAATATTCACAATTAGATTTAAAAATTGTATAGTTTTTAAATTAATATCTATGTATAATACTTTTTATATGTTAAATATTTATAGGCTATAAATATTTTTATTAAAACTAATATAGAAAAATAATTTCTGTTTCATAGGTTTGTAAATACTGGCTAAAATATTAGTTGATTTATTGTAAAAAAATACTGCGGATTATTTTAAACAAATTAATCCGCAGTTAAAGTTTTAATATTAAGATATTAACAGTAATTTGATTTTATTATACATGGTCTGCCATGTAAAGAAGAAGGTCTTCTGTTGTATCCCATCCTATGCAGGCATCTGTAATGGATTTTCCGTATACACCGCCGTCAGGCTTTTGATTGCCCTCAACAATAAAGCTTTCTATCATTACACCTCTTACAAGGGAATTAAGAGTAGGGTTCATGCTTCTGCTGTGAAGAACTTCTTTTACAATTCTTGGCTGTTCAGAATAAATTTTACCTGAGTTGTTATGGTTTACATCTACAACAACAAAAGGATTCATTAAATTGCGTTTGTAGTACATGTCAGCTAAAAGCTCAAGGTCTTCATAATGATAGTTAGGAAGGCTCTGGCCATGTTTATTTACATAACCTCTTAAAATTGTATGAGTAAGAGGGTTGCCATGAGTTGAAACTTCTTCATTTCTGTAAAGGAAAGTATGGCTGCTTTGTGCGGCATGAACTGCATTAAGCATAACTGATAAATCGCCGCTGGTAGGATTTTTCATTCCTACAGGGAAATCAATGCCGCTTGAAACAAGTCTGTGCTGCTGATTTTCAACTGAACGGGCTCCAATTGCTATATAGCTTAATATATCGTGTACAAAAGCGTAATTTTCAGGATAAAGCATTTCATCTGCCGCTGTAAGATGTGTTTCTTTAATAGAACGGATATGCATTTTTCTTAATGCTTCAATTCCTGCAAGAATATTAGGACCTTTTGTAGGGTCCGGCTGATGGAGCATGCCTTTATATCCATCACCTGTTGTACGTGGTTTATTTGTATAAATTCTTGGTATTATAAAAAGCTTTTCTTTTACTTTATCATTAATTTTAGCCAAACGGTATGTATAATCTATTACGGCATCCTCATCACTGGCTGAACATGGTCCTACTATAACTACAAATCTGTCGTCTTTACCTTCGAAGATATTTTTAAGTTCCTCATCTCTTTCGGCTTTTACCGCTTTAAGCTCATCGCTCATAGGGATAGCGGATATAAACTCCTCAGGAGAAGGAATTGTTTGAACGGTTATAAAACTCATAAAACACACATCCCCTTTAAATAGAAATAATAAATTAAAACGCTTTATATTGAAAAAATAAAGGTTTCAATGTATACTATATAAAATATTAGTTGGTTTTGCAACACTAAATTTTTAGGGAGAGATGACTTATGTCAGAAGATAAAAAAATTATATTCAGCGGTATTCAGCCTTCAGGCTTTGTTACATTAGGAAACTATCTTGGTGCACTTAACAACTGGACTAAACTTCAGGAAGAGTATAACTGCCTTTACTGTATAGCAGACCTTCATACTATTACAGTTAGACAGGACCCGGCAAAATTCAGAAAAACAGCAAGAGAGCTTTTAATGCAGTATATAGCCGTAGGCCTTGACCCGGAAGCTAATATTGTGTACTATCAGTCACATGTTCATCAGCATGCTGAGCTTTCTTGGATTTTAAGCTGCTTTACATATATGGGAGAGCTTCAGAGAATGACTCAGTTTAAAGAAAAGAGCCAGAAACACAGCGACAACATTAATGCCGGTCTTTTTACTTATCCGGTACTTATGGCAGCTGATATTCTTCTTTATCAGACAGACCTTGTGCCTGTTGGTGAGGACCAAAGACAGCATCTTGAAATTACAAGAGAAATTGCCAACAGATTTAATAAGCTTTATGGTGATGTGTTTAAGATACCGGAAGCTTATATCGGCAAAGTAGGTGCAAGAGTTATGGCACTTCAGGACCCTACAAAGAAAATGTCTAAATCTGATGAAAACAAGAACAACACAATAGCTATTATGGACTCTCCGGAAGTTATAATGAGCAAATTTAAAAAAGCTGTTACTGACTCTGAAAATGAAGTAAGAATGTCAGAGGACAAGCCGGGCGTTAGCAATCTTCTTAATATTTACTGTGCAGTTACCGGCTATACAGTAGAGCAGGCAGAAAAAGAGTTTTCATCATGTGGATACGGTGACTTTAAAAAAGCTGTCGGTGAAGCTGTAGTTGCCAAACTTGAGCCTATTCAGAAGAAATTCCATGACCTTGAAAATAACAAGGACTATATTGATTCTATTATTAAGAACAATACTGAAAGAGCATCACGTCTTGCTGACAAGACTTTAAGCAAAGTTCAGAAAAAAATCGGTTTTACACCAAAGGTAAGATAAAAATTATATACAAATTAGCTTTTAAAGCGGAGCATATTAATGTTCCGCTTAATTTTTTGCAAAAACAGCATTGAACCCCGTTAATTGACAGTTTTTATCATAAATATCAATAAAATGATTTTAGTTTAAAAATTTAATTGTATAATATGACTAAAATATTATAATTTTGAGTTAAAAAGAAGGATATTTATTACATATATAGAATAATATAGTTAAGGTTGTTTGATTGCATATTTACTGTATGTTATAACTTCCTTACTAAGTTAACAGTTTTTAATATAATATATTTATTTGGGAGCTGATGTAATATGAGAACTTATCAAACAGGTGAAGTAAGAAACATTGTCATTTTGGGCCACAGCGGCTGCGGCAAAACAACTGTAACTGAATCAGCGCTTTTTTATTCCGGAGCAACAAAAAGATTTGGTAAAGTAAGCGAAGGAAATACTGTTAGCGATTATGACGCTGAGGAAATAAAAAGAGGAGTTTCAATACAAACATCTGTAGTACCGGTTGAATGGATGGATACAAAGATTAACTTTATTGATACTCCGGGTTACTTTGATTTTGCAGGAGAGGTTAAATCCGCTCTTTTAGCAGCAGATGCGGCCCTTATAGTTGTTTCCGGAAAGGCCGGTCCTGAGGTAGGAACAGAAAAGGCATGGGATTACTGCGAAGAAATGAAGCTCCCAAGAATGATACTTGTTAATCAGATGGATGATGATAATGCGGACTTTAACAGAACTCTCGGCCAAATGAGAAAGAAATTTGGCAAGGCTATAGCACCTTTCCAGATTCCTTTAAGGGATGATGACGGAAAGTTTATTGGTTTTATTAACTGTATAGAGCGTTATGCAAGAATAATTCAGGACAGCAAAGACGGTAAAATACTTGTAGACAGTGAAGTGCCTGAAATGATGACAGGCGAAGTTGAAAGCTTAAGAAACATGCTTGTTGAAGTTGCAGCAGAAAGTGACGACGAGCTTCTTGAAAAATATTTTAACGACGAGGAGCTTACAGAAGAAGAAATTTACAAAGGCCTTCATGTAGGTATATTAGCTGGTACTGTAGCACCTGTTCTTTGTGGAGCTGTTACATTGGGCTACGGCATTAAAGTTCTTATGAACTGCATAGTTAAGTATCTTCCGCCTTCAAACAAATGCAGACCTTCTATTGAATGTGAAGATGTTAAAACAGGTGATATAGTAGAAAGAAAATGCGACCCGGCAGAACCTTTTGCCGCAATAGTATTTAAAACAATATCCGACCCGTATGTTGGCCGCCTTAACCTTTTTAAAGTTGTAAGCGGTGTTATTAAAAAAGATATGACAATTTACAACGTACAGAAGGATACGGAAGAAAGAATTGCTCATGTATATGTAAGTAAAGGAAAAGAGCTTATAGAAGTACCGGAAATTCAGGCAGGAGATATTGGTGCTCTTTCTAAACTTTCTAATACATCAACTAACGATACTCTTACTGTTAAAGACAAAGCAGTTAAAATTGAAGGGGCTGCTTTCCCTGCACCTGTTCATGCAATGGCTATTAAGCCTAAGGGAAAAGGTGATGAGGATAAAATTTCAGCAGCTCTTGTTAAACTTCGTGAAGAAGACCCTACAATTAAGGTTGATGTTGACAAAGAAACAAAACAGACACTTGTTTACGGTATAGGTGAACAGCATCTGGATATACTTTTGAGCAAACTTAAAAATAAATATAAGATTGAAGCTGAACTCTTCCAGCCTGTAATTCCTTATAGAGAAACAATTAAGGCAAAAGTTGAAGTAAGAGGCAAGTATAAAAAGCAATCCGGTGGACATGGACAGTTTGGCGATGTACTTATGTCTTTTGAACCATTAGGTGACCTTTCCAAGTCCTATGAATTTGAGGAAAAGATATTCGGCGGTTCTGTTCCTAAACAGTACTTCCCGGCAGTTGAAAAAGGAATTCAGGAATGTGTTCAAAGCGGTGTTCTTGCCGGATACCCTGTAGTAGGACTTAAAGCAGTTCTTTTAGACGGCTCATATCACCCGGTTGACTCCAGTGAAATGGCATTCAAAATGGCTACATCAATGGCATTTAAAGAAGGACTTACAAGAGCTAAACCTACAATACTTGAGCCTATTGTTCACATGGAAGTTGTAGCACCTGAAAAGTACATGGGCGATATAATGGGTGACATAAATAAAAGAAGAGGCCGTATACTTAAAATGGATCCTGAAGGCAAGAATATGCGTATAGTTGCAGAAGTGCCTGAATCCGAAATATTCAAATATTGTACTGATTTAAGATCAATGACACAAAGCCGTGGTGAGTATTCATTCTATTTTGAAAGATATGAGGAAGCTCCTGCGGAAGTACAACAAGCCGTTATAGACAAAAAGAAAAATGAAAAAGAGGCTTGAGACCGCTATTGAATTGTGATCTGAATTGTTAGCACAATGAATTAAGCTGTTTGTATGTTGAATTTATTTCAGTACAAACAGCTTTTGTTTTTATTTTACACTGTAATAATTGCACATTTGTGGTTAATAAATTAATGTTTCTAAAATATTGACATTAATGTTTTAAGTTGGTATTATTATTTAAACTGAATATAAATTAGGGTGGGATGAATTTATATTCAGCTGTGCAATTATATATTTATTATGAAGGGGAGAATTTTTATGACAAATGCAACTAAGCAAAAAATTGGTTTGGGTGCTACGTTCTCTGTTGCGTCAGTTTGGTTTACAACCCATGCAGGCGCAGGCTTTGCCACAGGTAATCAGGCTTGGCAGTACTACGCAGTATACGGTATTCCGGGAATGATATTCCCGCTTGTATCTATGGGACTTCTTGCTCTCGTACTTAGAGAAACAATGATTATGGCCCAGACACTTAACACAAGGTCTTATGGCGATGTTATGAAATACGCTTTTAAACCTTACGACAAACTTTATGTGCTTTTTGAGATTTTCTATTACTGTATTGTTCTTGCCGCTGTTGGTGGTGTTATTTCATCGGCAGCAGGTATGATTCAGGAAATTATTCCTATGTCTACAATGATTGCTACAATTATAGTCGGAATTATACTTCTTGTACTTATTATTTTTGGTGCTGACCTTGTAAGGCGTGTTGCTACAATACTTGGTATTTTAATTATAATTTCTGGTTTTACAATTTACATAATTGGTTTTTGCAGTAAAATAGATGTTTTAGGTGCTACAATAGCTTCTGGCTATGCTCCTTCAGGCTGGCTTAAACCATTATGGCAGGCTATTATTTATTGTGGTTTCCAGTGTGTTGCTATACCGGCCATGGTTGCCTGCTGTGAACATCTTAAAACTAAAGCAAGCATCAATATGGCTTCTTTCTTAGGCTTCCTTATGAATGGTTTTGGTGTTGCCCTTACTGTTTGGATGCTTATTGGATACAGAGATGGACTTATTGCCGGTGGTGCTGATGTATTAAAGCTTCCTACACTTTATGTTTGTGAACAGCTTGGAATACATGTATTATTCTATTTTTATAAGATTTGTCTTTTCTGCTGTCTTATATCTACTGGTGTTTCTTGTATTTTCGGTATCGTTGTTCGTTTTGAAAACGTACTTTTCAAAAACTCACAGGGTATTATGGGCAACATAATGTCAAGACGTATACTCATCACTTTATTCTGCATTATATTATGTATGGCTATTTCTTCATTCGGCCTTACAGCTATTGTTGCTGTTGGATATAAATACTGTGGTTACCTTGCTATAGTAATCTGTGTAATTCCTTTCCTTACAGTAGGTCGTATGAAAAACAAGAAAGACATCAAAGCTGGTAAAAAAGGTGTACTTATTGATTAATATTAATATCTGAAAGCATAAAAGAGAATATACGAATTAATAAAACGGGTAATATGCTTTATGCCATATTGCCCGTTTTTTGTGTCTGTATAAAAATATTTGGATAATGACACTGCAAAAAATCAGTAATACCTATTTAAAATTTAGAAATAAGAGTTTTTAATATTAAAACTATCAGTATATCAAAACATAATTGGAAAATATTGTACTGGTATTTAAGTATTCTGGATTTCAGAATAGTATTTTTTAAACTCAGTTAAATAATATTGAGTTTAAATGTTGCAAATAGAAAATTATTGGTATAAAATGATTCTAATAAAATTTTTGAGGTGGGATTATTTATGGAACTGTCAAGAAAAATTATGAGTATTAGACCTTCTGCTACACTTGCTGTAACAGCCAAGGCAAAAGACCTTAAAGCTGCTGGAAAAGACGTAATTGCTTTTGCTGCTGGTGAACCTGATTTTGATACTCCTGAAAATATAAGGCAGGCTGGTATAGATGCAATAAACAGCGGTTTTACAAGATATACAGCTGCTCCGGGAATTATTGAACTCAGAAAGGCTATTTGCGATAAGCTTAAAAAAGACAATGATTTGGATTATGACCCAAGCCAGATTATAGTTTGCAATGGTGCTAAACATGCATTGGCTAATACTTTTATGGCTATACTTAATGAAGGTGATGAGGTTATAATACCTGCTCCTTTCTGGGTAAGCTATTCAGCTATGGTTGAAATAGCAGGCGGTAAACCTGTTATTGTCTATACTAAAGCAGAAAACAACTTTATGCTTTCTAAAGAAGATTTGCAGGGTGCATATACAGATAAAACAAAGGCTATTATTCTTGTTAGTCCTTCAAATCCTACAGGTATGATTGCATCAAGAGAAAACCTTCAGGATATAGCTGATTTTGCTGTTGAAAAAGATTTGCTTGTTGTTGCTGATGAAATTTACGAAAAACTTATATATAACAAAAATAAAAAGCACATAAGCATAGGTTCTTTAAATAAGGAAATACTTGACAGAACAATTACTATAAACGGTGTTTCAAAAAGTTATGCTATGACTGGCTGGAGAATTGGCTATGTTGCAGCTCCTCCGGCTGTTGCTAAATGTATAAATGTTATTCAGTCACACATGTCATCTAATGCAAATGCTATTGCTCAGAAGGCAGCTCTTGAGGCTATAACAGGACCACAGGAAAGCGTTGAGCTTATGAGACAGCAGTTTGAAAAACGCTGTGACTATATTTTTGAAAGAGAAGAAGAAATTCCTTATATTTCAGCTCTTAAGCCGGAAGGTGCTTTCTATCTTTTTATTGATATTTCAGGTACTTGCGGCAAAAAATACAAAGGTACAGAGATAAAAAATGCGGCTGATTTCGCAGCACTGCTTCTTGATAACAAGCTTACAGCAGTTGTTCCTTGTGCTGATTTTGGTATGGAAAACTACATAAGACTTTCATACGCAATATCTCTTGAAGATATTAAAAAAGGCATGGACAGAATAGCTGAGTTTGTAAGTGAGCTTGAATAATATAAATATTGGTTCTGTGAGTCAATTATAAAATAAAGCCGTATTTTCTTTAATGAAAACTACGGCTTTTTAATTAATTGCTGTAATGATTATTGATTATTAAAACTTAATATGAAATATAAAAATAATAATTTGTTATATTAAAAACCAATAATGGTGTAACGAAGAAGTACAATAAGAAAGAAAAAAAGTAAGAAAAAATTCTTAAAATGATAAGTAAAATCAAAAATAAAATATTAAATACATTGAATAATATTTCAGTTTTTAATAATTAACAAAAACTTTATAGTACAGTGTATTTAAAATAAATAATTCTGAATTTAGGAGGAGTACTAATGGACTATGAGGTAATTGACAGCCAGCTTAAGTACGACGGTAAAGTCTTAAAAGTATACAGCGACAAAGTAAAGCTTCCTAATGGTGCTACAGCAACAAGAGAAAATGTAATACGTGGTTCGGCTGTTGCCATGGTTCCGGTTGATAATGAAGGCAATATGTATTTTGTTCGTCAGTACAGACATGCGGCCAAAAAACTTGTTTTAGAAATTCCTGCAGGAATGATTGAAAAGGATGAGGACCCAAAAGTTGCTGCATACCGTGAACTTGAAGAAGAAATAGGTCTAAAAGCAGAAAAGCTTACTTTTATTTGTGACACATATATGGCTATAGGTATTTGTACCGAAAAGGTGTACTTTTATATTGCAGAAGATTTAAAACCGGGTAAGCTTAATCCAGACCCTGATGAGATAATAGAAATTGAGAAATATACTGTTGATGAAGCTTTAAAAATGATATTTGAGGGTAAAATAGAAGATGTAAAAACCATGGCCGGAATACTTGCTTATAAACAATATATCTCATGTAAAAGTGATATTTGATTTTTTTGCAAAATAATGTTATATTTTATACTAAAATGATAAATGCATAATTATGCATTATTAAAAAGATATATTTGAGGATTGGAGAATTTTACATGCAGAAAATTTACACAAAAGTTACTGATAAAATGAATTTTTTTCAGGGTATAGACCCTACAGAATTAGCTGAAAAATACGGCACACCTCTTTATGTTTATAATGAGAGAATATTAAGACAAAGATGCCGCGACCTTAAAAACCTTGTTAAATACCCGAATTTTGTAGTTGATTATTCAGCTAAAGCAAATTCAAACTTAGCTTTCCTTGAAATAGTTAAATCAGAAGGCCTTGAAGTTGATGCCATGAGTCCGGGTGAGATTTATATAGAAAGATTAGCAGGCTTTGAGCCTAAAGAAATTTTCTATATTTGCAACAATGTTTCTGAGGAAGAAATGCAGTATGCAATTAACGAAGGAGTTGTTATAAGTGTTGACTCACTTTCACAGCTCGAGCAATACGGACAGCTTAATCCGGGCGGAGAAATTGCTGTTCGTTTTAACCCGGGTGTTGGTGCAGGTCATCACGAAAAAGTTGTTACAGCAGGAAAGAAAACAAAGTTTGCTGTTGACCCAGAGTTTATACCACAGGTAAAAGAAATTTTAAACAAATATAACTTAAAACTTATTGGTATAAATCAGCATATAGGCTCACTTTTTATGGACGGAACTGCATTTGTAGAGAGTATAGGCAAACTTTTAGAAATAGCAAAGCAGTTTGATGATTTGAAATTTATTGACATGGGTGGCGGTTTTGGTATACCGTATAATAAAGAGAATGACCAGCCAAGCCTTGACCTTAAGGATTTAGGAAGCAAAATTGATGAAGCTCTCTTTAAATTTGCTGAAGAATACGGCAAGCAGGTTACATTTAGAATTGAACCTGGCAGATACATTTCAGCAGAATGCTGTGTTCTTTTAGGTACAGTTCATGCTGTAAAGTATAACCATACTCATAAATTCATAGGTACTGACATAGGCTTTAATGTTCTTCAAAGACCTATTATGTATGATTCTTACCATGGTGTTGAAGTATTCAGAAAAGGCGACCAAAAGTCTGAAAAGACAGAAAGTGTTACTGTTGTAGGTAATATCTGTGAAAGCGGAGATATTTTGGCAAAAGACAGAGTTCTTCCTGAAATATTCAAAGGTGATACTTTATGTGTACTCGATGCCGGAGCTTATGGTTTTTCAATGGCTTCTAACTACAACAACAGATTAAGACCAGCTGAAATTCTCATACGCGAAAATAATGACGTTGTGCTTATAAGAGAAAGAGACGAGCTTAAGGATATTAAACGCCATATGATTTCGCTTAAAAAATATTAATTGTTTTTAAGTAAAAGGGGGAAATGAAATGGACACACCTATGGAAATCAGAAACAAACTTTTAGCTGAAAAACTTATTAAAAACTTTCAGAAAAGACACATGGAAGCTTACTACTGCCCAACTAAAGAGGAAGCAGTTAAAAAAGCCCTTGAGCTTATACCGGAAGGCAGCTCTATGACATGGGGCGGTTCCATGACAATAAGAGATATGGGCCTTGTAAAAGCACTTCATGAGAAAAATTACGATATATTTGACAGAGATATATGCACAGACCCAGAAGAAAACCAGAAGGCTATGAGAAGAGCTTTCTCAATGGACTGGTTTTTAACAAGTGCAAACGCTGTTTCAGAAGACGGCCAGATTGTTAATATTGACGGTTTAGGAAACAGAGTTGCCGCTATTACATTTGGCCCAAAGAATGTACTTTTTGTTATAAGCCTTGGCAAAGTTTGTCAGGATGTTGAGTCAGCGGTTAAGAGAGCAAGAAGCACAGCGGCACCTATTAATGCAGCAAGATTTGATGATATGAAAACACCTTGCAAGGTAGACGGAACTTGCCATGACTGCAATGCTCCGGGATGTATTTGCAGCTGTATCCATATTTTAAGAAACAGCAAAATTGAAGGCAGAATAAAAGTAATCCTTCTTGGTGAAGAATACGGATATTAATTTTATTAATTTATAAAAAATTAAATATAAGTTCTGAAAAAAGACTTCCAAAGCCTGTTTAAAGGATTAAGGAAGTCTTTTTTTATTCTAAAATCTTAATATAACAATGAGTGATTTTTAAAATATATTGAAATTAAATATAAAAAACAGGATTTTGTTTATAAACAATCTTCTGCTTTTTAAGTTTTTATTTTGCTCCATGGGCAAGTATCTTTTTAAAGTTCAGTTTAAATAAGGTTGCTGTACATATTACTGCTCCTAAGTCAGCAATAGGCTCAGCAAGGAAAACACCAAATACTTTTTCAGGATGAGCAAAAAGTGCAGCTATATCTGTCGGTATAAAATTAAGGGCAAAATCCGGTCCGATTATTCTTGGAAGTATTATTATAAGCGGAATAAGAAGTATTATTTTTCTCAATATGGCAAGAAAAACAGAAATTTTTGCCTGACCCAATGCAATAAATGTCTGCTGGCAGGCAGTTTGTATGCCGAAGAATAATGTTGTACCCATGTAGATTCTTAAAGACCACTTTGTTACTTCAATGAACTGTGCATCAGATGTAAAGGCTGAAATTAGTACCTGAGGAATTAACATTACAATAAGCCATAACGTTAAAGTAAATAGGAAACATGAAGCGAGAACTATTTTAAATGCTTTTCTTACTCGGTCGTTCTTTTTTGCACCAAAATTAAAGCTTATAACAGGCTGGCAGCCTTGAGTAAGACCCATTACAGGAAGCATTGCAAACTGCATAATGCTTGAAAGTATTGTCATTGCACCTACAGCAGTGTCGCCGCCATAAATTTGAAGTGAAGAGTTAAAGCAAACAGTTATTAAGCTTTCTGTAGACTGCATTATAAAAGGTGAAACACCTAAAGAAATAACGCCTAAAGCTATGGTTTTATCAGGTTTGATGTACTCTTTTTTAATTTTAAGTGTTGTTTTGTTTCCTGTTAAGAATTTAAGTACCCATATACATGAAACTGCCTGTGAAATAATAGTTGCAAGGGCTGCTCCACGGACACCCATGCCAAAAAGATATATAAAAATTGGGTCAAGTATTATGTTCAAAACAGCACCTATTACAGTTGTTGCCATGCCCATACCGGCAAAGCCCTGACATGTTATAAACATGTTTAAGCCGAGTACCATTTGAACGAATATTGTTCCAATTGTATATATAGTAAGATAGTCAACGGCATAACCTATTGTGTTTTCACTTCCGCCAAAAATCATAAGTATATTTCTTTGGAATATAAGTATAAAAGCTGTAAGAAGCACGGAAATAATAATAAGTGTGCCAAAACATGTACCCAGTATTTTTTCGGCACTGTTATAATCACCTTTACCCATTTTAATGGCTGCCTTTGGAGCACCGCCCATACCTATTAGGTAGCTGAAAGCCGAAATAAGCATTATAATAGGAAATGTTACACCTACACCCGTAAGGGCTGTTTTGCCAATATCTGGAATATGGCCTATATACATTCTGTCTACAATATTATAAAGCAGATTTATAATCTGAGCCGCTATTGCCGGAACGGCTAATCGGAATATCAAAGCACCTACACTGCCTTGGCCAAGGTTATTTGTGTCTTTTTCCATTGCTGTTGCCTCCCTGTATTTATTTTTTAAATTTTCATTTAATTTTAATATAAATACCATTATATGTTTATTTACAGTTAATGTAAAGCTGTACAATGTTTATTAATGTAAGGTAAAAGTTAATTGTATTGAATTTTTGCATAATATATGGTACATTATTAATGTGCGACTATGAAATTCGGGGAGGAATTTTAATGTATAAAAGAATAGTGCTTAAGCTTAGCGGTGAAGCCCTTGCAGGGGACAAGCCGGGCGTTAAGTTTGATAATGATATTATTAGAGGCATTGTTTTGCAGATAAAAGAAGTAATGCAAAAAGGCACCGAGGTTACTCTTGTTATAGGCGGCGGCAATTTCTGGAGAGGTAGAAGTGCCGACCATAACATGGACAGAACAAAAGCCGACCAAATTGGTATGCTTGCAACTGTAATGAATGCCATTTATGTAGCTGACTTTTTAAGACAGGAAGGCGTTGAAGCAGTTGTACAGACTCCTTTTAAGTGTGGAACAATGACAGAGGAGTTTTCAAAGGATTTGGCTTTAAAACACTTGAAAAACGGTGAAGTTGTAATATTTGCCGGTGGTCTTGGTCATCCTATGTTTTCAACAGATACTATTACAGCTTTACGTGGAGCAGAACTTGAGGTTGATGGTTTATTCTTTGCTAAAAATGTAGACGGTGTTTATGATGACGACCCGGCTAAAAATCCTAATGCAAAGAAAATTGATGAGATTGCATGTGGCGATATTATAAAGAATAATTTAAGAGTAATTGACCTTACAGCGGCTACACTCTGCTTTGACAATAAAATACCGGTTGTAATTTTTGGTCTTAACGATGAAAACAGCATTATCCGGGCTGTAAGCGGTGAAAAAATAGGAACTGTTGTTACAGTTGATTAATTTATAATACAGGAGGAATTAACTATGTCAGAAAAAGTAACATTATATCAGGAAAAAATGAATAAAACACTTGCTAACCTTGAAAGTGAATATGCTACTATAAGAGCAGGAAGGGCTAATCCTCATGTACTTGACAGAATAACTGTTGATTATTACGGAACTCCTACACCTATTAATCAGGTTGGAAATATTACTGTTCCGGAACCAAGACTTTTACAGATTCAGCCATGGGATGCAAGTATGCTTAAACCTATTGAAAAAGCTATTAACAAATCAGATGTAGGCATTAACCCAAACAGCGATGGTAAAGTTATAAGACTTGTTTTCCCTGAGCTTACAGAGGAAAGACGTGCTGTATTGGCAAAAGATGTTAAAAAGAAAGGCGAAGATGCAAAAGTAGCCATTAGAAACATAAGACGTGACGCTCTTGATACATTTAAAAAACAGGAAAAGGCTCATGAAATTACAGAAGACGAGCTTGCAGACCTTACTGACGAAATCCAGAAGATTACAGATAAAAGCATTGCTGAAATTGATAAAAAGAGCGAGGCAAAGAGCAAGGATATTATGTCTGTTTAATTATAAGTTTATAACAAAAGTATAAATTTGCCCCTCAAAGAGGGGCATTTTCATAATTTATATTTTAGGAGAGGTAATTTATGTTTTTTAATAACTCTAACAATGCAAAAGAAGATTTTGAGATAGATTTAGACAATGTTCCTCAGCACATAGCTATTATTATGGACGGTAACGGACGCTGGGCTAAAAAACGTGGTCTTATAAGAAAAATGGGGCATAAGGCCGGAGCCGATGCTCTTGAAAAAATTTCACGCTGTGCTCAAAGTTTAGGTGTTAAGCATCTTACAGTATATGCTTTTTCAACTGAAAACTGGAAAAGAAGTGATGAAGAAGTATCCGGTATAATGGACCTTTTAAGAAAATATCTTGACGAGCATATTAAAAAATGCAAAAATGATAACTTCAAAGTAAACATGATAGGCGACCCTTCAAGGCTTGATGAAGATATACAAGAAAAAATAAAAACATTAGAGTCTTTAACAGAAAACAATACAGGCTTATTCTTACATATAG
>CALWSS010000194.1 GCA_944384255.1 uncultured Clostridia bacterium | reverse complement strand
TTTTTAAGCTTTCTTGTATCAAATCCGTTCCTTACCATTTATGCCCACTCCTGCTCCAGTATCAGCTCTATTTCCTGATGTGAAGTATATACAGCCGGCTCTCCTGAAGACTTATAAACCTTACCTTGGCATGATATTTTACTTCCAGGCTGTATATCATAATCAGGAGAACAAAACAAACG
Source organism: uncultured Clostridia bacterium (assembly GCA_944384255.1). Lineage (GTDB taxonomy): Bacteria > Bacillota > Clostridia > Lachnospirales > Anaerotignaceae > Neoanaerotignum_A. The sequence continues at coordinate 4,302 of CALWSS010000194.1, read as the reverse complement.
TATGCTCTGTGTTAAACTGGATCCGGTATCCGTTTGACTGGCGTTAGGTATGCTTTTATAACTTATCCGGCAAGGTACATCATTGTATTTTTCAGATTCCTTTGTGCTGTCTATGCCCGTTGCAGTATCTCTTGATGTTGTGTACTCATAAACCTTACACTTTTTATTGTAGAGGCTTTCTGCCGGAATTTTTAAATTTTCAAATATACTCATATAAAAACCAACTCCGTTAATTTTCAATGATTTATAGCAGCGGAAAGTTTGAAAACAAAGAGTTTTCAACTTTAATCCTCAGGAGGAATTCATTTCCTCCGAGGGAAATAAGCGTAGTGTAAGCGTTTTTTGCTTAACGAAGCTTATTCATACTTCTGTCACTCATCAAAAACCTGTTTTTGATGATTTCTTACCACCTGCCTAACCTTCTAAACCTGTCAAGCTGTGCTTTGTATCCCTTTAAAAACTCCATGCCTGGATTATCAGATACGGAATATGCAGAGCCATAAGAAACACTGACATCGCCTTCTGATATGCTCTTTACTGTGCCCTGCACTGTTTCGCTTCCAAGTTTTTCTGCCCTGTATTTATCTACACACATGGAAAGAATTATGTTTTCCAGCTTTTCCGGAACTTCAGTTATATTGCAATAGTTAAGAACCATATCTGTTACATTGTCTATTGTAAACTGCAATACTTCGTCTTTACTGTCATCTGAAATGCCCAACAGCTTTTTTAGCCTTTCAAGCTTATTTACCACCATTTACCACACCCTGCCTGTTATAACCTTTAATATATCCGCTTTCTTTGTGGCTTCGCCTAAATCAATGTCATTGTCTTCGGCATAGGCTTTAAGCTCAGCTACAGTCATTTTTTCAAAATCTTCGGCTGTTTCAGGCTCTGCTTCTTCTGTTTCAGAATTTTTGTTTTCGGCAAAAAATCCTTCATCTGGTTCTTTATCCTCTGGCAAAAAGTCTTCTTCCTGCTTATTATCGTCTGGTGAAAAGTCCTTACACTCTTCTTCAGGAACTATTTTGTATCCTTTTTCAGAGTACTCATGCCACCTGTTCTCATTAATATTTCGTGTTATGCCGCCTTTTCTTATTTTCATTTCTATACCTCCTTATACTGTAGCCTTATGAAGATAAACACCTTTAACTTTGTTGTCATACACAAAAGCATCATGATAAAGTCGGAACTGGAAAAGCCATGCGTCCATTTTCTGGTTTTCATCAGGTGAAAAAATCTTAGGAAGCATAAATTTATTAACCTGAACTACAGCTGAAGGGTGTACAATCATAAAGTTAATTCCTACACCGCCTGAGCTTTTGGCAAATCCCCAGTTTGATGAACCGTCGTTAAGGTCTATCTGTGTGTAAAACCTTGTTTTAGGTACATATATAATACGCATGTTGTTGTAGCCTTCCAAAACTGTATTTGCATTATCGTCTGAACCCCAGCTTCTGTTAAGTGCTTGATTCAGCATTGGTTTAATGTCGGTGTTAACAAAAAGTATTCTGCCCTCTGACGGAACCTCTGCCCCATCCATTTCAGCAACGGCTGTATCTATGGCACCTATAACCGTATCCTTTGTAAGAGCCGCTCCGGCTGTTGTTAAAATATTGCCTGCAGATGCGTATTTTGCAAATCTGTAAGCATCAAGCTCAGGAATAACCTGCTCTCTCATAAAGTTGCCTGTTACAGCGCCAAATGTCATTGCCAATGTTTCCTCATTGTCCATACGGTCAATGGAAATTTCCTTGCCTCTTTCTTCTGTAAGCTTTAATGTTTCCCATGAGGCTGTTACATCGCCTTTAGGATAACCTGTTTCCCTTGAGTAATCACCAAGACCTGTTGTTGAAACCTTTAAAATCTTAACTTCGTTCACACCGCTGGAGTCAATAGTTTCTGAATCAAGAGCGGTTGTAACTGCTGAGTTTTTATATATTTCATCTATTATTGGTAAAAACTTTCCTGCTAATTCAATACTGTTTGCCATTTGTATTCCTCCTTTTACAACAAAACATATTTTAAAAATTTTAATTATCGCTGTTATTTTTTATAGCATCAACAATATGACTTATAATATCGTCTGTATCAAAATTGTTCGTTTTTAGTTTAGACTCAAGGTCTAAAAGTTCCTCTGGTGCAACTTCTATATCCAAACTAATATTAATTCTCATATAATTCCTCCTTATTTATTTGAAGTAAGTCCGGCGCCGCTTCTTGCTGCTGATATGAAGTTCTCATTTTCATTTATAGCGTTTGCGCCGCCTTTAGGTGTGCCTGTTCCGACAGTTTTTGTTTCTTCCACATCAAAAAGATAGCTGTCGCTCTTTTTAAGTCCTTCAATGTCAAAACCTTCAAGAGTGCCGTCATCTTTAAGCTTAATTTTTTCCATATCCAAAAGAGCTTTTATAGCTTTTGGATTTCTGCCTTTTGCCTGAAGTATTGCCATGTCAACGGCAGCATTCTTTTTTACAGAAGCAATATCGGCATTGTACTTTGTTTCCCAGTCTTTAACGTCTGTTTTAAGCTTTTCAACATCAACTCCGTCATAAGCCTTAAGCTTTCTTGTAAGGTCTGTAATACTTGTTTTTGCTGTGTCAAGCTCTGATGCTGCAGTGTCATAATCCGCCTTTGGGACATAACCTTTCAGCTCCTCACAAGAAGCGGCAACAGCCTGTTCCGCCTGTTCCTCTGTAAGACCGATTTTTAAAAAATCCTCTTTTTTCAATTTAATCACTTCTCCTTTTTGTTTTTTATAATTGAGTTAAATTTAAACCTTAATTTAAGCACTAAAAAAAGACCCGTTAAGGTCTTAATACATCAGGAATTCCCTCAAAACTAAACTCCCACATATCATCTGACCAGCGCTCTGTCGGAATCAGGTTGTTTAAATTAACACTCTCAAAAATGCCATCCTGTCTCTGTACTTGCCCTTTTAAATCAAAAGCTTCAATGTATTTTAAGTATTCTTCTTCAACATTCCTTGTTAGCTCAAGCTCATCACAAAGAACCAATGAATATTTTATTTTCTTAACAGCTCGGCTTCTTCCCAATATAGGAACAGCTCTTTCTTCCTCATAAACCTCTATTTCAGCCTCGCACCGAGCCAGTAAGCACCTGTTTCCTTTTACAGTGCAGTACAGTTCACACCGTTCAACAGGTATTTTCCTTAAAAGCGTTGTTCTTTTTATGTTCATTTTTTTGCCTCCTTTTTGCCACTAAAAAAAGACCTGGTTAGGGTCTGTATTTAAAAATAGAAAGTTTTTATTGGTTTTTCTTTCTTACTTCTATATGAACATCTGTATGCAAAGTCATACCGCTGTTCAGTTTTTTTAATTCTTCATAATGATTTCTAATTTCAAGATTTTCATACCACACACTTTTGGGAATACGTTCTCTGAAAACAACTTGTATAAATTGTAACTCCGTCTTTGTATTTAAAATTTCTTTAACAAGATTTTCTTCTATTGTCATCAGCTTCCCAACCTCTTATTTATAAAATCATACAATTCAATATCATTATAATAATTCAGGATTAGTTAAAAAGTGTTTTTCTTATTATGGAAATACAAAACCTCAGTATAGCATAAACTTATTTATTTTATATTTTTTTATAACGTATTCCACCACAAATCATATGTACTTTCTCAAGTTGTCCTTTTCGTTTAAGCTTGTTTCTATCCTCATCAGATGAAGTTTTTAAAAACTCAAGAATTTCTTCCTCTAATTGTAACCAATACTCATCATCACAAGAATTTGATTTTGTTTTGTTTATTAAATCATCAACATTCATTTTTTATCTCCTATTTTAATAAAGATTCTCCAAAATACTATTTAGTCGTTCCATTTTTTCAATAGTTGCATCAATATCATTATATATTTTTTCTTCTAACCAATCCAGCCTTTTATCCATTGGAATACTGAAAAGTTCTTTTGCAAAATCAATATTATTTTTATATAGCCCAAGTTCTTTGTTAATTTGCAGAAGTCTATTGACATTTTCATCATATCCTGACTCTATTACCTCAAACCCATTTTTTAAAGAAATTTCTTTTGCCAGTAGTTCAACAGAAGCTTCTTCTATATTTTGATATTTTTTATAATCAGATGGTTTAAAATAACTTACTGAATGGGCGTGTAAATGTTCATGAATAATTATATGCATTGATGTTTCTCTATCTAAAGAAATATCACAGTTCCATTCTTTTCCACCAGACACGTCTGTGTCTAAAGAAATCACCTTTGTTTTACCGCTCCATTTAGTTTTATTATTTGTGTATTGAGCTACAATATCGTTTG
>CALWSS010000193.1 GCA_944384255.1 uncultured Clostridia bacterium | reverse complement strand
GGAATAGAGTCGTATTTTTCTCAAATTCCCGGTGTATATGATGTAACGGTTGGTTATGCAAACGGAAAAACAGAGCATCCGACTTATGAAGAGGTATGCAGGTCTGCTACAGGGCATGCTGAAACAGCACATATAATTTATAATCCTGAAAGAGTTAGCCTTAAGGAGCTTACAGAGCACTTTTTTATAATAGTCAATCCTCTCTCCCTTAACCAGCAGGGAAATGATGTAGGCAGTCAGTACCGCAGCGGTATTTATTATACCGATGAAAATGATTACGAAGTTGTTAAAGCAGTTATTGATGAGGAGCAGAAAAAATATAAATCTCCTATTGTAACAGAGCTTATGCCGCTTAGCTGCTATTATTTGGCTGAAGACTATCATCAGGATTATTTGGTCAAAAATCCGGATGGGTATTGTCATGTTGATTTTTCAAGTTTAATTGATTTTGCTCAGTTGATTGACCCAGACAAGTATTCAAAGCCTTCTGATAAAGATATTAAATCTATGCTTACAGAAGAGCAATACAAAGTTACTCAGCATGGCGATACAGAATATGCTTATACCGGGGAATATGACAACTTTTTTGAGCCGGGAATATATGTTGATATTGTAACTGGAGAACCGCTGTTTCTTTCTGCCGACAAATTTGATTCGGGCTGTGGGTGGCCAAGCTTTTCAAAGCCTATTGCACCTGAGGTGATTGTTGAGTACCCCGACAACAGTTTTGGAATGTCAAGAACGGAAGTCCGCAGCCGTGTTGGAGATACACATCTGGGGCATGTTTTTCAGGACGGACCGGAAATATCAGGCGGCTTCCGTTACTGCATAAACAGTGCTTCACTGAGGTTTATTCCTTATGTAAACATGGAGGAAGAAGGTTATGGAGAACTTATTAATCTTGTAACTGATGTAAAAGATACCGACATAATACGTAATTCAGAAGGTACACAGGTTTTAGCTTCTGTTGGCAACTATAAGCTGACTTATGGTATGGTTTATGCTGAAGTTCTTAAACAAAAGCATGATATAGAATACAGAGCTTTGCGTGAATACCAAATAGAATGGAAGCCGGAAGACTGGCTTGAACCATTAAACGATAAAGAGAGCATTGCCGACAGTCTTTTTGAGCAAGTAAAATCCGAGAGTTTGGCAAAACTGGCTGCTGCTGCTAATTTAGAATCACAAATACAGCTTACAGAAGATTATGAAGATTCAATTCTAAGCACTGCCAGAAGGGAATATGCCGCAATGACGCAAGAAGAGCTTAATTTATCAGGCCTTACTTTAGATGATTATACTAAATATGTGCGTTATTCCAAAATTCAGGAGGAAGCGGAAAAACAGGAAATATTGGATGAAGAAAAAACAGCAAACTGGGTTAATGGCATTACAACTGATAATGATAAATGGGAAGATATAAAAGAAAGTATTTTTGCTGTTAGCACATAATAGGTTTAACAGAAATATAAACTGAATATAAGATTTTGTGCAGCTTTAATATGTTTAATTGTGTAAATTTAGTTTTATACAAAGTATAACAAAGGGCCTGTTCTTTTTAATTAATAGGAACAAGCCCTTTTTGCTTTGCTATGCAAAAATTTATAATCATTGGATATTCAGCCTGCAAAAGGCGGGCTTTTTTATTTTTTATAATTTAACTTAAAAAGCTCAATATATAATTTTAAATATAATAGTTTTATTTTATTCAATAAAATTTTGATTTATTATATTTTATTGACACTTAATAAAGCAAATGGTATAAAAAAGAAAAAGTGATTTGAAATTTTTATTTTTTAAGTTTAATTTAGACTTTATTTTAAAATTAAGTTGTTTTTATCTGATAATTAAAATAATCTCTGACGAACTGTTATGTTATTTATAATTATTGAATATTATTTTGGGAGTTGATATGTATGGAATTTAAACAGTTGGAATTTTTTCTTATGTGTGTTGAGTGTGGAAGTTTTGGAAAAGCGGCTGAACGATTATATACAACTCAGCCTAATGTAAGCAGAGTTATTAATGCTCTTGAAAGTGAACTGGACAATAAAATTTTTGAAAGAACAACAAAAGGTCTTAAGCTTACACCTTATGGAAAATCAATATACAATTATGCACTTAATGCTGTAAAAAGCACAAATCTTATACTTGAAACAAACAGCAGCAAAAAGAAAAAAGCGTTATATGTATCTGCATACCAAAGCCACAGCCTTGCAATGCTTCTTACGGATATTTATAAGGCTAATAATATAAGTTTGGAGCACAGGGTTGGAAATATTGAAGAAATAATTTCTCATGTAGAGCAGGGAATATCTGAAATAGGAATTCTTTGTATATCCAACAGAAATTCAAAAGCATTTTTTAATAAATTATATAAAAAGAACATTGATTTTGTACCTATAGCAAAGCTTAATTCATGTGTATATATGGGAAAAAATAATCCGTTTTTTAACAGAGATTATGTAAGAATTGAAGATTTATCAAAGTTTAATTATGTTAAAAGACTAAATGATTTCTTTTCTATTGAAGACGGTTTTCGCCGCCTTAGTTTGGGCATTTTAGACCATGAAAAAATCCAATTCGATATAACTACAAATAGTGAGCATCTTGCATTGAGTTTAATTAAAAATACCGATGTAGTGGATGTAGGTATTGACTTTGATTATCCAAAACATAATTCTAATGAGATAAAGAAACTGCCCATTATAGGCGGAGATACAAAACTTACACTTGGATACATTATTGAAAAAGACAGGACTTTATCTGAGTATGCTGATATATTAATTAAATATATTCAAAAGAATATTACTCATAACAACATGGAATGACTTTGCAATAATATATCTGCATTTGTTGTTTTGCTGCATGTAAAATATAATATTATTAGAAATAAATAGTTTAAGTGCATTTTAAATTAAAGAATAACGGTACTAATGCAGATACTTTAATATGGCTAAATAATTTTTAATCTGTTAGAAACTTAAAGTAAGCTTGCCGGTATTTATCATAAACATCAAAGCATTATTTTTTTATAAAAGGCTTAAAAAAATTGATAGCTAAAGTTTTATATGTTTTAATGCTTTGCTATGAAAAGTTTAAAAAATTACAAGATGATACAATATGTTTTTTCCATAGTTTTGTTCATTACATGGAGAAGAGATATTAATAGAGCATTTTGTTAATTTTAAAATACTATAATCATATATGAAATAGGGGGTATTTATATGAAAACGCTACTTATAAGCAAACAGGATGTTTCTGAGATTATCGATATTAAAGATGTTATTCCTGCTGTTGAAAAAGGCTACAGTGTATTTAATGCCGGAAAAGTAATTCAGCCACCATATATGGGTATAAATATACCGGATTCAACAGGAAGTATAGACTTTAAAGCCGGGTACTGTGCCGAAAATGAGTTAATATCTCTTAAGGCATCTTCAGGAGGATTTGTAGATAATCCGATAAAATACAATATTCCGGCAAATCTTGGAACAGTCCTTCTTTTTGACTCCAAATCATGTGCTCTTATATGTGTTATGGACGGCAGTCTTGTTACCGGTTACAGAACAGGTGCAGCAGGAGCCGTATCTATTAAATATCTTGCAAGAAAAGATGCACATGAGGTTGCTTCAATTGGAACGGGAAATCAGGCCAGAATGCAACTGAGGGCAGCTGTTAATGTAGCAGACATAAGAAAAGTACATGCATGGGACAGCATAGAAGAAAATGCTTTAAAGTTCAAAAACGATATTGAAAAAGAGCTTAATATACCTGTTGTAATAGAAAACAGCAAAAAAGAAGCAGTTGAAAAAGCTGATATTATTATATCAACAACAAGAGGAAAGGGTTCGGTAATAGAAGCCGATTGGGTTAAACCGGGAACTCATATTGTTGCAGTTGGTGCAGATGACAAGGGAAAGCAGGAATATGAGCCTGAAATATTTTTAAAAGCTACTGCTGTATGTGATTCTATAAGCCAGTGCATTGAAAAAGGCGAAATACAGCATGCAATTAATAATTCAATTATAACTAAAGACAAAATTTATGCAGAGATAGGCCAGATTGTAAGCGGTGAAAAAGCCGGAAGAACAAGCAATGATCAGATAACAATTTTTGATACTACAGGCATGGCTATACAGGATAATGTTATGGCAGAAATAATATATAAAAAAGCTATAGAAAATGGCAGAGGTACTTATTTTGAGTTTATAAAATAAGAATTTAACTAAAAGGCTGTCATTTTAAAAAATAGATTTGTTATATAATTCAAAAGTTTAGATAATATCATAAATCAAAAAAGATGGTTAATAAAAAGTGGTGCGTTGTATTTTTTATTAGGAGGGAAATTTATGATAGCTGACTTTCTTGTTTCTTTAGAAAGCTTTATTTGGAGTATACCGTTTATTGCTTTTGTTATACTTTGCGGAATTTATTTTACTGTTAAAACAAAATTTTTTACAGTTGTACATTTCAGGCATATTATGAAGCATACATTTTTTGCAATGATAAAACCTGAGGCTAAAGAAAAGAAAGAAGGCGGCATATCACCTTTTGAGGCAGCATGTATAGCAATTGGAGGTTGTGTAGGTGCCGGAAACCTTGGCGGTGTTGCCACATCAATAACAGTAGGCGGACCGGGTGCTGTTTTCTGGCTCTGGCTTTGGGCTTTTTTGGGTATGATGGTTAAGTGTGTTGAAGTTACGCTTGGATGTTATTACAGAAATAAAGACAAAAACGGAAATTATTCCGGCGGGACAATGTATTTTATGGAAAAAGGAATAGGAATTGAAAAAGGCTTAAAAGGCGGTTATGTACTTGCCATGGTATTTGCCTTAGGCTTTTTATTCCAGTTTTTACAAGGCTCACAGGCGTACACAATTTCTGAGGTTATGAAAGAGTCATTCGGTTTGGAAATGATTCCGGTTACTATTGTATATGTTATTGTTACTATGTATATAATTTGGAAAGGCTTGCCGGGAATAGCAAAATTTGCCACAAGATGTGTACCTTTTATGTGTGTAGCATTTGTTGCAGGCGGTGTGGGGCTTATTATAGCAAACATATCAGTTATCCCTTCTATGTTTGCTTCTATATTCCATGACGCTTTTACAGGAACAGCAGCTGTAGGCGGTTTTGCAGGTGCCACAGTATCAACAGTAATAAGCTCCGGACTTTCAAGGTCAATAAATTCAAATGAAGCCGGACAGGGCTCATCTCCGCTTGTTCATGGTTCAGCTGATACAATCCATCCTGTAAGGCAGGGGCTTTGGGGTTCATTTGAAGTATTTGTAGATACAATTATTGTCTGCTCTGTAACAGCTCTTTCAATATTATGTACCGGTGTTTGGGATTCAGGAATACCGGGTGCTGCTCTTACAATAGCTGCTTATGACACTCTTTACGGAACAGCCGGAAAAATATTTATTGGTATTATGACAATACTTTTTGGCTTAACAACAACAGCAGGATGGTTTGCTTACTATGCTGAAGTTATTAAATACATATTTAAGAATAACGTTAAATTGGGTAACTTCCTTGTAAATTGTTTTAAAATTGTATTCCCTTGCATGAACATTATTGTTGTTGGATACATAGTAATTTCTGGCAATGATGCTAAGCTGTTCTGGACAATAGTAAGTATTGTTTTTGCACTGCCGGTATTTACAAACCTTATTGGCTTAATTATATTAAGGAAAAAATTTATGGAGTTATTCAACGATTATAAGGCAAGGTATATGGGTATTGGCAAAGTTAAAGAAGGCTTCAAAATTTTCTATGAGGACTAAATATCTTACTTTTATATTATATATTGAATGTCCTGATTCATTATGATATAATTTTAAAAATTATATTTTAAGGAGGAATCTGTGATGGAAAACGAAGAATTTAGCTTTGATACCGAACTTCTTTATAAAGGTGATAAAGTAAAAGGATGCGACATTGTACCAGAAGCAGCACCAATATTTTTAACATCTGCTTTTAATATTTTCGGTGACCTTGATGATGTAAACTCAACTTATGAGTCAAAAGGCTATACATATATAAGAACAAGAAACCCAAACAGACACATGCTTGCAGACAAAATTACATATCTTGAAAATGGTGAGGACAGCGCAATTTTCTCTTCAGGTATGGGTGCTATACAGACAGTACTTTTTACATTTTTAAAATCAGGCGACCATATAATTGCAGGTGATACTCTTTACGGAGAGAGCATTGAGCTTATTGAGATAATGTCTGAATACGGAATAGAGTATACATTTGTTGATTTTTCTGATGCTGATGCAGTTAAAAAAGCTGTAAAACCTAATACAAAGGTAATTTACGGCGAAACAGCAAGCAATCCTTGTGTTGCTCTTGCCGACATAGAAGCTCTTGCTAAAATTGCTCATGAAAACGGTGCACTGCTTATTGTTGACAACACATTTGTAACAGCATACGCTGTTAAATGCCTTGACCTTGGTGCTGATATTGTAATAAACAGTCTTACAAAGTTCATTAATGGCCACAGCGATGCACTTTTAGGTTCAGCAACAGGTTCTAAAGAGCTTATTGACAAAGTTCTTACAAGACAGTCAATATTCGGTACAACAGGCGGTACATTTAATACATGGCTTGTTCAGCGTTCTATGCAGACTCTTGGTCTTAGAATGAGGCAGCAGATGAAAAATGCTGATAAGCTTGCAAGAGCTCTTGAAAAAAATCCACATGTATTAAAAGTTAATTATCCTACTGTTGAAAACTATCCTCAGAAAGAACTTGCCAAGAGATTATTTAAAGACGGCATGTGTGGAGCTATGTTAAGCTTTGAAATGCCTTCTGACAGAGCTAAAATTAACGATTTTATGAAACGTTTGAAAATATGCCACTATGCTCCTACTCTTGGCGGTGTAAGAACAACTATGTCACACCCTGCAACTTCTTCACACAGAGATTTGCCGGATGATATGAAGGCTTCTCTGGGCATTACAGAAGGACTTTTGAGAATTTCTGTAGGTATTGAAGATGCAGATGATTTGATTGCAGATTTCACTCAGGCATTAAAGGCTTTTGATTGATAAATAGTATAAAAACACTTGCTTTTGAAATATATATAAATCTATAAATAATAAATATGCCCTTTTGTCAAACATAACAATCCGACAAAGGGGCTTTTTTTATATGATAGGTACATTGTAAAGCTGAATAATTGGTGATATATTGTTTATAAACATTTTCTTTATTTGAAAAACAACAAAGAAAATTAAAATGCAGTTTTAGTTTTTTATATGTACTAAAGGAGAGATTGTATTGAAAAAATGTAAGAAAACAGCTTTAAAATTAGCTGCTGTATTTTTCTGCATTTTATATTTAAGTGTACAGGCATTAGGTAATACAAGTACATTTCCTGATGTTAAGCAGGATGCAGATTATGCTAAGGCAGTAGAAAAACTTGTTTCACTAAAAATTTTAAGCGGAGATGAAAACGGGAATTTTAATCCAGATAATATAATTACAAGAGCTGAAGCAGCAGTAATTATATGCAGAATGATAGGTGTAGAGGATATTTTGGAAAGCACATCGGTTTTTACTGATGTACCCTCATCACACTGGGCTGCTGAGTATATTTCAAAGGCGGCAGAACTTGAAATAATAAGCGGTTATGGAGACGGAACATTTGGGCCTGACGACCCGGTTACATATGAGCAGATGATAAGAATGTTAGTAAGTGCTTGGGGTTATGATGATTTGGCCAAGAAGTACGGAGGATATCCTGATGGATATTTGCAAGTGGCCAAAGAGTTTAATATTTTAAATGATGTGCCTTATAAAAAAGGAGAATATGCTATTAGAAGTGATGTTGCCAAAATGGTGTATAATTCAATTTACGGTTAATAAATATATGAATAAAAAGCGGTTAATTATTTAAGTAATTAATCGTTTTTTTTATTGATTTTTAAAGAAGCAGATTTATTTGAGGTTACTTATTATGAAATAAAAAGGAATGGCGTTTATATAATTTAAGTCGTAATGTTTAATCTTTTCAAGTATAAAATAAAGAATTTAAGTTAATTAAATTTAAAAGGAGGAGTTTTGCATGGCTTGGTTAACGATTATAATTTCAATTACAAATACTGCTTTAGAGATTATAACAAAAGATTGTTAATTATAATGCTGTATAAGTTAATTACCGAAAAATTAAATTAATATTACAATTATATAACTGGTTTATAACTATTTTATAACAATTTTTATAATGTATTTATTAATTTTTTGGAAATTTGTATAATTATTTACAGAATTAATTAAATCAATATAATTTTTTTAGTTAAAATATTGTGTTTTTATATATTGGCAATTTGCTATTAAAATATTGTTCTTGTGGAGGTGTCCAAAGTGAAAAAAGCTGTTATTTGTTTATTTGCTTTTGCTCTAATTATGTCAACTGATGTTTTAGGCAATGAGTACATAGAGCCAAATTATTTTGATGCCTATTCAATGGTTTTAAACAATAACGAAATAAGCATTAATGGCCAAAACAGCAAAACAGAAAATTCTTGTTATGAATATAACGGCTATGTAATGATACCACTAAATACATTTTTTACAACTGCCGGATTTGAAACAAGTATTGATTATGAAAATGGTATTTTTACAGCTAAAATTAATGATATTGATTTTTATATTGATAACACAAACAACACAATGTCTTTCGGGCAGTATGAAAACAGATTAATTATACCGTCTGTTATTACTGAAAATGAGTGTTATATAGCTTTTAATGATATTTGTGATGTTATGACTTATGACGACATAAACGGTATTGTATTTTTATAAGTTGGTGATGATTTCGGCAACTTATTGGTAAATCATTTTAAAAATAATCAAAACAAAAAAATTTTAAAAATGTCTGTTAATTCAAATGATGTTGAATTTAGAAAAGAGCAGTTTTTTTGGAATACAAAAATTTATAACAGCAACAAAAATTTAATGATTCCAGTAAGAAATTTATTTGAAACCATTCATCCTTATTCTGTTATTACTTGGGATGACAATTATAAAAGAGCAGATATTGAATTTGGTAATACAAAAATTCAGCTTGATTATAAAAATGAGAAAATTTATGTAAATTCAGAAGAAATATATTTAAGTGAGAATATAGAACTGAAAAACGGCAGTTTATATATTTCGTTAAATTCATTAAGAGAAATACTTAGTTTGTCTAAATATGATATCTATTGGGATAAGAACAAAGGTGTTTTATATTTAAGAATTTAGTTATTTAAAATGGAAGATTTAAAGAAAAAGGCTACTTAATAGCGTTAACAAGTATAAAATTTACGGCTTTTTTAATACATTTAAGTCTATTAATTGGATCTAAAAATTAAAGGTACATGAATGGGGGAATGGTTATGAATTTTATGAAAAAAATATCAATTACATTATTATTTATACTGTTTATTTTTATACCTTCAGAAGTTAAGGCAGAGGTATTTAATAAGGAACAGATAAATATTGACATTAATAAAAGCTCTATAAATTTTATAGGCAGTGACGGCAGTATTACTACAGAAAAATGTGATGACGGAAGCATATTTACAGATACAAAAGGTTTAACTTATATTTCTGCTGACAGTCTTTTAAAAATACTTAACAATAATGAAAACAGTTTTAGTTATAATTTTGACGGTGCACTTTATATTAATAAAAATGAAGAACATTATTTAAAAATTAATACAGACACATCAGTTGCAGATTTATGCGGTGAATCTAAGAGTATACAGAAATGCATTATAAATACTGACGGAAATGTATTTCTGCCACTTAGAGATATTATGAATATATTTGGATATGAAGACAGCGAAATTATTTATCAGCCTAACTTAAAAACCATATCACTTAACAAACAGCCTTTGTTTGAAACAGACAAAATTACAGTTACGGACTTTATGCACTGTTCTTCAGAAAGTTCACTTTCGGAAGAATATTTGACTTATGACATTCTGGATAGTCAATATATACAATCTCTTATTTCATACTTAAACAAAGCGCCTTTTTACAGCTGTAATGTAAATTACAGGTCTGCCAATCCTTGGTATAAATTTGATTTTAACAATGGTGTTGTTTTAAATATAGACAGCAACTGTGTATTCAGAATTTATAAAGACGGCAATAAAATTGGTGAGTATCAGATTCCTTTTGAATTATCAGTGCAGATAGAAAAATTTGTGAAAAACACCATACCTGAAAATGAAGTTTTCCATAATATATGGTGGTATGATTC
>CALWSS010000192.1 GCA_944384255.1 uncultured Clostridia bacterium | reverse complement strand
ATTTTGTGTGTTATAATTTATATTGCCAGATATAAGGATTTGTGCTTTGAAATTTCACAAAGTAAAATACTGAATGATATGAAATGCAAACTGGAAGATTCTCAGCGTAGTTTGCAGATGTCTTTGGAACAATATGAGCTTATACGTAAAAATGGCGGTTATATTACATTTGAATGGAATATTAAAGATGACAGCATGTGTTTTTCAAAAGAAATAAAAGATTATTTTGATTATCCGGAATTTGTTTCATCTTTCAGTCAGCAAATAAAAGACTTGGATAAATTAGGTGAAGACCAAAAAAAGATACTTAGCGACTGCATAGACAATATTAAAAAAGGTGTTAATTTTCAAAAATATGAGTTATTTTTTCCTTTAAGTACCGGAAAAAATAAGTGGTTTGAAGTTAGGATAGTAACTCAAAAGGACAGTTCCGGTGAGCCGTCTGTCGGAATAGGTATAATTTCTGATATTACAGAACTTAAAGAAAAGATTAATCAGCTGGAGCAGGAGATAAAAATTGACCGTTTTACGGGACTTCTTAACAAAACTACCATAGAGTATTACGGTGAAAGAAAAATTCAAAGCCTTAAAAACAGTGAGCTTTTGGCAATGATGATTCTTGATATGGATGATTTTAAAAACATAAATGACAGATATGGGCATCCTGCCGGGGACTATGTTTTAAAAGAAGTAGCCAATATTATGCGGAAGCTGGCTCCTTCGGGTACAAGAATAGGGCGAATAGGCGGAGATGAGTTTATTGCTCTGTTAGTTACAAAAGATGTTAATAAGTTTTCTGATTTTGCCAACGAAGTATTAAAAGAAATAAAATCAGTTAAGTGGCATAATATTGATATTGGAGTTAACTGCAGTATAGGCTTAGCTGCTGCTAATTCAAAATATAAATACTATAATTTATATAAAAAAGCCGACAGAGCTTTGTATCAGGCTAAAAAAGTTGGTAAAAAACAGATTAAAAGTGACTTTATATTTTAATTTTAATTTGAAAATATTGAATTTTAGTGTAAAATATATATAGAATTGTTTATTTATTATATTTGGCAAAGCCGTTGAAAAACGGCGACGCAAAGCTATGAGTCTACGGCAAAATATGCTACGATTGTCAAGCTGCAAAAACTTTAGTGATTTTAAAACTAAAGAGTTTGCAGCTTTTTTTATTGAGGTGATTTGTATGAATGAGGTGTACCGTCAGGAAAAAAAGTATTTCATGACGCTTTTTGAAATAAAAAGGCTTTCACACAAATTGGAATCTGTAATGATTGGGGACTTACATAACGGTACAGAAGGATATACTGTAAGGTCTTTGTATTTTGATACAATTAACGACAAAGATTTTAAAGAAAAAATAGACGGAGTTGCTTTAAGACGAAAAATACGGCTTCGCATTTACAGTACTTCATCTAATTTTGCTATGCTGGAAATGAAGCAAAAAGAAGGAAGTTATCAGAAAAAAAGGTCAATTAAGATTAATAAGAATGACGCTGTTGAAATGACTAAGGGCAGATATGGCTGTCTTTTAAATTATAAAGAGCCTTTTGCAGCAGAATGTTACGGTGTTTTAAATATGTTCTCTTACAGGCCAAAAGCCATTATTGAGTATACAAGAAAAGCATATATAACCAAAGAAAATAAAACACGCATTACATTTGATTACAACATAAGGGCAACGGAATCAAGCTTTGAGCTGTTTTCTTCTGAGCTTAATTTATACCCTGTTTTAGATATGTTTAATGGTGTTTTAGAGGTTAAATATAACGGTTTTTTACTAAGTTATATTAAAAACTTGGTTAGTGAAGCTAATAAATCTGAACTTTCTGTAAGCAAATACTGCTTATCCCGAAGTGCAAGTCTAAAATTCAAATTATAAAGAGGTGCAGAATATGAAAAAACTAATATTTGATATGTTTGAAAACTCCGGCCAGCTTGACATTGAAAATATAATTATGCGTTTGGCTGTGGCCGTTGTAATTGCTGTATTTATTTATATATCTTATATGCTTTCCCATGAAGGCAGTATATACAGCAAAAAGTTTAATGTTTCACTGATGGCTTTAACTGTTATAACAACAACAGTAATGATTGTTATAGGAAATAATATAGCTCTTTCACTTGGTATGGTTGGTGCACTTTCAATTGTACGTTTCAGAACAGCAATAAAGGATTCACGTGATACAATATACATATTTTGGACTATTGTAACTGGTATTTGCTGTGGTGTAGGCGATTTTTATGTTGCAGGCATAGGCGGTGCATTTACATTTCTTATTTTGCTTATATTTGGCAGGATTAAAAATGATAACAGAGTGCTTTTAATTGTAAGAACAACTCGTGTTAATGAGGAGCATGTTGAGGCTGTAGTGTTCCAGTATTTTTCACATAAGGCAAATTTAAGAGTTAAAAACACAACTAACACCAGTACTGAATTTATATATGAAATAAGCAAGCGTGTGTTGGAGCGTTCCCAAAAGAATGCAGTATCAAAAGGCAATAAAATAAGCATTACTGATGCTTTATACGAAACTGGAGATATTGAATACTGTAATATTGTAACTCAGAATGATGAAATAAGCGGATAAAAAGCAGGTTTTGAAAGGTTGATTATATGAAATATTCCATAATAGGTATTTTTGCGGCAATTATTATGGTTTTTTCCGTATTTGCCGCAACGGCATTTGATACCGAAAGCAGAGTAAATCGCTATCAACAGCATTTAGAGTCAAGACAGCCCTATGAAGGATGTTCCTGTGATAAAAGTGAATTATGTACTCATCTTCCTCTTGTGTTAATAGAAACTGGAGGAAATACTATACCAGGAGAGCCTATTACAGATGAATTTGGAAATGAGCTGGGTTATGTTACTACGGCGGAAAATGAAGAAATGATAACCTCTAAAATATCTGTTATAAGCGATGAAACTAAAAATCATCATCCTTCAGATGAGCCGGATTTAGAAAGCAATATTTTAATACGAATAAGAGGAAATTCATCAAGATACTTTAATAAAAAGAACTATTTAATTCGTTTGACTGACGAAAATGGTGAGTATCAAAATAAAGAAATGCTGGGAATGGACTCACATTATGAATGGGCACTGCATGGACCATACTTGGATAAATCTCTTATACGGAATTACATGTGGTATAACATAGCAGGCGAATTCATGGAGTATGCGCCTAATGTTAGATTTTGTGAGGTTATAATCGATGGTAAGTATCAGGGTCTTTATGTTATGACAGAAACTATAACAAATGGTGATAACTGCCGTGTAAACATATCTGAACCGGTTGACGGCACAGATAAAACAGGTTATGTACTGCGTCTTGATAGAGGCAGTCATACCCAAATTAGAAATATAGAAACATTTACAAACTATACATACCGCAATCTGCAAAAGATAGATATTGAGTACCCGCGTTCCGGTAAATTAACACCTGAATTGGCAAATGCTATTGCTCAGGATTTTTCGTATTTTGAAAAAAGCCTATACTCCTATGATTATGATACAGAAAACTATGGTTACTCACAAAATATAAATGTTCAATCATTTGCCGATTACTTTATAATTAATGAATTTACATCAAACTACGATGCCGGCTGGCTTTCTACATATATTTATAAAGATATAGGCGGAAAATACAATATGGTTATTTGGGATTTTAACTCAGCTTGTGACAATTATGCCGCCTACGCATTTCCTGCTGAAGGTTTTCAAATGCAGAATGTTGTTTGGTATTTTATGCTTATGAAAGATGAGCGTTTTAATCAAGAAATAATTAATCGATACAAAAAGTTAAGAGAGACATATTTAAGTGATGAATATTTAAACCAGTATATAGATGATACTGTGGCATATTTAGGCGATGCCATAGACCGTAACTTTGAAGTATGGCAGAATACATTTGAAATGGATATGCTTAAACCTTCGGAAAGAAACATTAAAAGCCACGAAGAAGCAATTCAGCAGATGAAGGATTTTATATCTGAACGTGGTGCATGGATGGATGAAAATATTGAAATTATTAAACAATATGGCCATGAATCAAAAAATAAAAAGTTTAATCACTAAATGCAGGGGAGGCAGATACCATGAAAAAATTCATAATTATATCATGTGTGGTAGTTCTGCTTATTTTTGCAGGAAATATTGCTTATTATAATTTGGGAATTTATATAGACTTAAACACAAATACTCCAGTTACAACATTTATGACAACTGACCAAGATACTATATATATGGAAAAGAATGGCCAAAAAACACCATTTGAAGTTAGAGGTGTTAATTTAGGCGCAGGCATGCCGGGGAAATGGGCAACTGACTATGCTATTGATGAGGAAACGTATCTGAGATGGTTTAAATGGATACAGGAAATGGGAGCAAATACTATCCGTGTATATACAATTTTACAGGATGACTTTTATAATGCTTTTTATGAATATAACCAAGGCAGAGAAGAACCGCTGTATTTAATTCATGGTGTGTGGATTAATGACTATGTTCAAAATTCACATAGAGATGCCTATGATGATGACTTCAGGCAGACTTTTATTAATGACTGCCGTACAGTTGTTGATATAATTCATGGCAATAAAAGCTTAAATTTAGGTTATGGTGTTGGTTCAGGCTCATACAGAAAAGATGTATCCCAATGGGTTATAGGCTACATACTTGGTGTTGAGTGGGAAGATGTTACAGTTGCTTATACAAATAATAAGTATCCAGAGCGCAATCAATACCAAGGAACATACTTGTATACAACAAAAGACGCATCACCATTTGAGGCCATGCTCTGCGAAGTTGGTGACAAAACAATTGAGTATGAGTCAAACAAGTATAAACAGCAGAGGCTGGTGGCTTTTTCTAACTGGCCTACAACAGACCCTTTTGATTATCCATATGATATTACTGTTTACTTTATGAAATGTGCAAAAGTTGATGTGGAGCATATTGCTTCTACTGACAAATTTATATCCGGCTGTTTTGCATCATATCATATTTATCCGTATTATCCTGACTACCTAAACTATTTTGATTTTAAATCAGGTTTTGCGGTTACCGAAGATGGAAGATTAAACACGTATCTTGAATATTTAAAACGTATTGTTAAGCACCACTCAATGCCTGTTGTTATTTCGGAATATGGTGTATCAACAGGCCGTGGAATGGCTCAGAGGGATTACAACACAGGCCGAAACCAAGGCAATATGTCTGAAAGTGAGCAGGGGCAGGCGATAATTGACTGTTACAACGATATTATGGAAGCCGGCTGTGCCGGTAGCTGTATTTTTACTTGGCAGGATGAATGGTTTAAGCGAACATGGAATACAATGCATGCTGTTGACTTGCAGAATACTCCTTATTGGAGTGATTATCAGACTAATGAGCAGTATTTCGGTTTGCTGGCATTCGACCCGGGAAATGAAAAAAGCATAAGTTATGTTGATGGCGATTTATCAGAATGGAACGAAGATGATTTGGTTGTAAAAAACAACAATTCATTTGTTTCTATGAAATATGATGAAAAGTTTATATATTTCCTGATTTATAAAAAAGACTTTTCACCTCAGGAAGATATACTGTATATTCCTATAGACACTACACAAAAAACCGGTAGCACATATTGTGAAAACTATGATATATCTTTTGAAAGACCAAGTGACTTTTTAATTGTAATTAATGGAGAAGATAACAGCCGTATTCTTGTTCAGGAGAGATATGAAGTACTGCGGGCTATGTTTATGCATGAAACCGAAAACAAAGATGCTTATATAGACACTGTAGATAGTGACACACCAGTATTTAAAAAAATAAACCTTATGCTTCAAACTGCTACACCGCTTTTAACAGACAACTGGGAAGCATCAGCGGAAGTCTATGAAACAGGTTTGCTAACTTATGGCAATGCCAATCCGGAATCAGATGATTTTAACTCACTGGCTGACTTTATATTTTCCGGTGACTATATAGAGCTTAAAATTCCATGGCAGCTTCTTAATTTTTCGAACCCTTCGGAAATGATGATTCATGATGATTATTATGAATGTTATGGTGTTGAAAACATGCATATAGATGAGATGTTTGTTGGAATTTCAGATGAAAATAATGTACAGTACAGAATACCTATGGAATCTTTTGCACTTGAGGGCTGGGGAAGGAAAGTTACATATCATGAAAGGCTTAAAGAATCGTACTATATGATTAAAGATTATTGGGCGAAAATTAGCAGTTAATACTCCGCCAAGAAAGGAGTTTTGCATGAGGGTTGAATCAATAATTTATATCTACGGCGCCGTATGTGTAAGCATGATTGTATTTAATATAGTATACAATATAATTTTAAAACAAAGCGAGTCAAGTTTAAAAAAGCGCTGTGAAAGAATTAAAAAACAAATAGAAGTACAGTTTGATTATATAAAAACAAATGGCAGTATTGAGCAGAATCATTTGCATTATATGGAACACAGTTTGAGCCGTGTTAGTAATTTGATTGCCTTTGAAAGAGTAATAAAAGATGCAATAAATAATGGACATGAAGAAGAAGTTAATAAATATATAGGTCAAATGCACTCGGTTAGTTTGTATTTAGCCATGGTTTACAGCCGCAGGGAAAATATGCAGGCCGGATATTTTACATATTTTCTATCAAATTATGCCGTAAAAAAACAGATGCCTATAGACTCTCTACAGGACATACTGCTTTCCTATGTAAAAAAGGATAACCTTTACTGCCGTATTAATGCATTAAGTGCACTATATAACATTGGAAATATAGAGCATATTATATCTGCACTTAAGATTCAGGATGACGGAGTTATTTACTTAAATCAAAAAATACTTACAGAAGGCTTACTTTCTTATACCGGAAATTACCACAAACTTATTGAGAGCTTGTGGAAAAATTTCGACAGTTTTTCGGAACATACTAAACTGGCTGTATTAAACTATATTCGTTTTAAAACAGGTGATTATAAAGAAAAAATGCTTGAAATAATGCTCAATAAAAATGCAGAAAAGGAAATCCGTTTATCAGCTATACGGTATTTTGGTAAATATTATTATGAGCCATCTCTTAAATACATACTTGATTTTGTGTACAATGATGACCCTTCAATGTGGGAATATGCTACAGTGGCTGTTTCGTCTTTGGAAAAGTACAGCGGTGATGAAGTTATAAAAGCACTGAAAAAGGCAATACAAAGCCCTAATTGGTATATACGCTACCAGGCGGCACAAAGCCTTGATGCTCATAATTTGAATTATAATGCGTTGTTTGACATTATTAACGGAAGCGACAGATATGCCAGAGAAATGATGACATATCGCTTGGAGTCTGGAAAGCTTCAAAAGGTGGGGAGCGTAAAACAGTGACAGATGCATTTAAAACATTTTTTAATTATGTTGGTATTTTCTTTGTTATTTATATGATTGGTTATGCAAGCTTTTTGTTTTTGTCAGTAGCCGTTGGTTCTTCAATGCTTTATAAATTAAAGCGCCAGAACAAATTAAAGAACGAATTGTCAGGGGATTATTATGTTCCTGTCAGCATTATTATTCCTGCTTATAACGAAGAGGTAACTATAGAATCAAGTATACGTTCTTTATTAGCTCTTGAATACAAGCTGTACGAAATTATAGTTGTAGATGACGGTTCAAAAGACAATACTTCAAAAACCGTTTGTGATGCTTTTAATATGCATATTGTTAACCGTCCTATACAGCGTAAAGTATACTGCCAGAAAGAAGAGAAGGTTTTTGAAACTTACGAGTATAAAGTGCCAATAACTCTTATTAAAAAGAAAAACGGCGGCAAGGCTGATGCTTTGAATATGGGAATAAATGCGGCAAAGTATCCTTATTTTATATGTATGGATGCAGATTCAGTATTACAATATGATTCTTTGACTAAAATTGTAAATCCTGTTCTTGAGGAAGGTAATGTTATAGCTGTTGGGGGAGCTGTTAGGCCATGCAATGGAACTGAAATAAAAAACGGCAGAGTTATATCTTATAAAATGCCTAATAAAATACTGCCGTGTATGCAGGTTTTGGAATATGACCGTTCGTTTCTTGCGGCAAGAATTTTGTTTGATAAGTTTAACGGAAGCATTATAATTTCAGGTGCATTTGGTTTATTTAAAAAGAGCATAGTAATTGATGCCGGCGGGTATGAAATAAATACAATGGGTGAAGACATGGAACTGGTTGTTAAACTGCATGTTTTTTGCCGTGAAAATGACATACCTTACCGTATACGCTATGCAACGGATGCTATATGCTGGACTCAGGCGCCTGAAAAACTGTTGGATTTATGTAAACAGAGAAGACGATGGCATATAGGTCTGTTTCAAAGCATGGTTGAGCACAGAAAAATGTTCATGAAATTTAAGTACGGATTAGTTGGCTCTATATCTTATCTCTATTTTTTGATTTATGAGCTTTTGTCACCGTACATTGAAATTTTTGGTGTTTTTACAATTCTGCTGGCATTTGCAGTTGATCTTATTAATGTGCCGTTTATGATTTTGTTTTTCTTTATTTATGTAATATATTCGGCTATTTTATCTCTGACGGCTTTTTTCTCACGTATTCATACAATAGATTTAAAGCTGTCTTTATCAGATGTTTTAAAAGCTGTTGGGCTTTGTGTACTGGAAGTTTCATGCCTCAGGTTTATTTTGGCATGGACACGTGGCTCAGCACTTATTGGCTACAAGAGCAAAAAACACTCATGGGGTAAAATTGAGCGCAAGCAAATTGAGCTTAAGTAAAAAGAAAGAAGGTATTATATGGAACTTGAAAAATTAAAAAAAGGATTTTTTGGTTATAAAAAAGAAAGTGTTTATCATTACATAGCTTCAGTTGAAGAGGAATTTTCATCTAAACTTCTTGAAAAAGATGAACAGCTTAAAAAGAATGAAGAACTTTATTTATCGAGAATAAGCAGTTTAGAGGAAGAACTTAAAGATATAAAGAAGAAATATGAAGAACAAAAAAGTGAAAAGTCAGTAGTTGCCGCAACGCTTATAGAAGCAAGGCGTTTTGCCGAACAGTTGAAAAAGGAAACAGAGGAAAAAGAAACCATGGCTCTTAAAGAGTTTGAAAATGAGCTGTTAAAAAAACGTCAGGAGCTTAAAGAGTATCAGGCACAGATTGAAAATTTGAGAAAAACAATTATCGGCATACTAAATAATACAGATGGCCAGATGAAAAATGTAGAAAAGGAAATAAAGGTTGTTAAAGACTCATGTCCGGGCAAGAATATGTCTTTATTTGAGCGTAAAAAAGAAGTTTCTGATAAATAAAAGGAGTAAAAAGTGGAAGACAAAATAATTGTTTATGTTGCCGGAAATCCTAATGCATATCCTATGGAGTATTACGACAGCCAGACAGAAACATATAAAGGCGTAATACCTCAAATATTTAAAGAATTCTCTGATGAAAGCCGTTATGAAGTGGTGTATTATAAAGGCGGAATTAAAGACAGCCGTGAACATCTTGCAGAAAACAAACAGGTTGATATTGTATCCGGCTTTTCAAATAGTGATGAATTTTATGAAAACACACAAAAAGAAGAACTTTTTGATGTTGTTATTGATAACAACAGTGTTTCATACTATATATGCTATACCGATATGGCTCCGGAAGATTTAAAAGCGGAATTAAATGCTTTTTTGTCATCTGTTCCTCAGAAAGAAATAAGCGGACTTTTAATTTCTTCGGCAGAAGATATAAATTACAGTGTGTCTGATAATTTGACAGTTTATGCCATGTCTTTTATAATTATAATGTTGATTTGCACTGTTATTTTAATGGTGAGAAGGTATAGGAAAAAACTGAAATCAGCACAGAATTTAATTGAAACAGATGAACTGACAGGCCTTGGCAATACGGAATATTTAACTAATAAATTCCAACAGCTTATTAATAACAAAACAAAGGTTCTTTACCAAATTATATTTTTTCACGTGGATACTGACAGACTGCACAGACTTGGAAACAGTCAGGATGTAGACGATTTTTTTCTGTTTTGTGCACAAATTCTCCAAAGTTATGTATCACACCATGATGTTTTGGCAAGGGTATCATACAGCGGTTTTGCTGTACTGAAATATAAGAAAAATAATGAAGATTTAAAAAGCTGGATAAACTCAATATTTAATGAAATCCATTCTTATAAAAAAACTCACTCAGAACCTTATGACTTAAGTGTAAGTGCAGGCATATACCAGATAAAAGCTGGTGACAGAAGTATTAAAGAAATAGTTTTTAATTCTTTGCAATGTGCACGTATTGCACAAAAAGAGGACAAAATGTATTTAATCTGTACTGATGAAACATTATGTTCTTTTGCTGAAAAAAGACAGCTTCAATCCAATATTGAAGAGGCTTTTTTAAAAAACGAGTTTCAGCTGTATATACAGTTTTATGTTGAGCCTGACACATACAAAATTGTAGGCGGAGAGGCTCTCTCAAGGTGGAATCATCCGCAAAAAGGCATTATTAATCCGGATGTATTTGTACCTTTAATGGAGAAAGAAAGGAACATAAGCAGGCTTGACTATTATTCTTTAAATAAAGTCTGTATGTTTTTGGAAAGCCTTTTGGAAAGCAAAATTGAGACATTTTTTATGTCTTGTAATTTTTCAAGAGAGACTTTTTCAGCAGACAATTTTGTTGAAGAATGTAAAAAAATAATAGACAGATATACTTTCCCTAAAGAACTGTTGATATTTGAAATAACAGAAAGTGCCCATGTGAAAAATATTCCTCAGATTCAAAGAAATGTTTTGGAACTAAAACAATATGGGGTAAGCATTGCTTTGGATGATTTTGGAGAAGGTTTTACATCGTTTTATGATTTGCAAAAATATCACATAGATGGAATTAAGCTTGATAAGGGCCTTATTGACAATATGTTTTCAAAAAGCGGCAATGAAATTTTAAAAGCTATGATTCGGGTTGGGCATAATCTTAATATGACTATTTTGGCAGAGGGTGTTGAAACAGATAGACAAGTTGAAGAACTAAAGAAAATGGAATGTGATGTAATACAAGGCTTCCACTTTTTTGTTCCTATGCCTGACTGGAAGGCCAAAGAAAAAATTTTAGACGATTTTTATGCTGACAATTAAATG
>CALWSS010000191.1 GCA_944384255.1 uncultured Clostridia bacterium | reverse complement strand
CTTTGACTGCTTTATTTTTTAACTTGATAATATGCTATACTAAATATATACAGTTCTGCAATTTTTAAATATGTAAAGGAGGCAAATAAAATGAAAAAGTTATTTCTGTTTTTAATTTGTACTTCTTTATGTATAAATTTATTATCCGGCTGTGATACTGCTGGAAAACTTAAATATGAAAAATGCATATTTTCAAGAGAAGAATACTATGAAAACTGGGTTGTAAATAATTACGAAGGCGTTTCGACCGAAATTGTTGAATCAGACGGCAAAAGCCTTACAGTTAAGCTTATAAACCAATTAGATAAAGACATAGAATTTATAGGCTACTCCCGGGTCTACACAATAATAGATAATGTATGGTATGGCATATCTCCGGCAAAAGAAACATCTTCTGCCGAGCCTGATAAAGAAAATACAAAAGAAGAAATAGAATTAAATACTGTTCCGGCCAGCAGAAATAAAAATTTTACATGTGATTTTACAAAAGTTTATAGCGGTGCCTCTTTGCCTGAAGGAAATTACAGAATTTCTATATCTTTTTCCGTGCCAAGCCCAACGAAAAATAACCCCGAAGGAAAGGACTTTGGTAAAGTATGGGTTGATTTTGAAATAAAAAACAGTTAAATAATTTGTGTTATTTTTTATAATTATTAAACATAAAAACTTAATGCTTGTAAAACAAACTGTAGTTAAAAAACTTATACAACATAAAATACAACACAAAAAAAATAAAACCCCTTGAAATTCAAGAGGTTTAGACTGCGGAAGATGGGACTTGAACCCACACCACCACTTAAGGGACAGGAATCTGAATCCTGCGCGTCTGCCATTCCGCCACTTCCGCATATTACATATAATCAGTAAAAGGCCTGCCAAAATATTATACAACATACTAATTCCGCCGTCAATGAATAATTTTCTAAAGGGCGGAATTAGTTTTTCAGTTAGAATTTTTTCCATTTTAAACTTACTAAATCGTGGCCGCTTACGGCTTTAACCAGCCTGCTTCCGAAGTCATCGCTTAATATATCGCTTTTATCCAATAATTCAACACCAAACTCAACAGCTCTTTTATAGGAACCGCTTTCAAGAGCTTTTTCATCGCTGAAAGTTACAATTATAGCCTTAGAAAACCAGCCGCCCAGTCTTTTTCTTTCAAGAACCAGTTCATTAATAGCCGCTGTAGTAACATCCGTTAATTTACAGCTTACAAAAACAGGAAGCGAATTATCGGTAAATATAACATCAATTTCATTACCCGGTACTGATTTATCATCATATATGTCCCAATCAACCATGGCACCCAGCATAACATCGGTAAAAATACCGGTTTTAACTGCATGTATGTATACAAATAATTCCAGCCAAACTCCGTAATTAATTAAGTAGCTCTTTTCAAGAGGCGACATAAAAGTAAATACTATATGATTTTTGGAAATATATAAGTCCTTAATAAATCCCAGTTCTTCAAACTTTTTAAGCATTTCATTATCAGGAAATACTTCATTTCCGCCTTTTGAGCGGAAAACAGAAACGGCTCTCAAATCAATGTCATCTTTGCTTGTATTAGCCATTGCCTGCTGAATATATGAACATGTTTTTCGCCACTGTTTGATATTATTAAATATGTACTGGCACATATCAAGTATGGCCTCATACCGGCTTTCATCAGGCTCACTGTGGGAATTTCCTGTAAAATGTGCACCTCTTGCAGCCACGTAATCATTAAGACGCAATGTGGCAGTAGGTATAAAATCATTTTTATTGAGTATGTTTTCAACTCTGCCGTTTATTATGTCGGTATAGTACATTTTAATATTTGTTTCCATACCTGCCATAACTCCTGCAACAGTCATAAGCTCGCTGCCGCCGGTAATATCCATAACACAGTTGTTGTATTTACAGATTAATTTTTTAGTCCTGTTAAAAATATCATTCATATTGCTTATATCCACCGGTTCAGTTTCAAATATAATATCCGGCAAGTGATTTTTAAAACAGTTTTCCAAGCTAACAAACCTATTCATATCTGAAATTTGGTTATCATACAAAAAAACAATTCTGTCTGGTTTTATGGAAAGACATGCCAATATGTTTTTTATAGTATCCTTATCGTAAAACTCAATTTGTGTAAGCATATTGTCTCCCCTTTCGGTTTAAGTTAAGCTTAATTATTCCTGTTCAGAGTTTTCTTCACTATTTTGCTGAGCATCTTTTTTAGCTCTGTTAAAAGCAGCACTGAAATTAAGCTTATTGGCTATAGACGGAGCAAGGTCTATAATTTTATTTAATGCATCCTGATTTTTTATATTTATAAGCTGAACATTTCCGTTTACAATGGCAATAACGGCATTTGGAGCAACTTTAGCACCCATTCCACCGGCACAGCCGTCTTTTCCGCCTTTTTCGTTTCCGCCGGCACCCATACCGAAAGTAACCTCTATAAGTGGAATAAGTGTAATTTCTCCTACTGTTACAGCCTCTCCTACTACTGTTTTAGATGTAATAAATTCTCCTAATTTCTGACAAAGAGCGTTAATGCTTTCGTTTACATTTGCACCCATTAATAAACACCTCAGTTCTTAATAAATAATATAACAGCTTTTCTTACAGGCTTTAATATAATAAAACAAAGAGCAGAATAAAGCAAATATCCGAGAGTAAACTTGCCGGAAAACTTGGCATTTCCCAAAAACATTACATTATCAAAATCCCCGGATACATTAAGTCCCTCTATAAAAAGGCCTTTAAATATACCGCAAAGAGCCAGCATTAAGCCGGTTCCTGCCGGGTCGCCTACTCCGGCTTTGGCATTAATTAAAACAGTTTTAGGCAGTACCGTTTTACAAAAGCGCTTCAAAAATTTATATGCTCCGCCTAATATTATTTTCTTATCTTCCATAGGCAGATTCAAAAAATATTTTAAATTAACTTTATTTTCTGTATCTCCACTTTCATCTTCTTTTATTTCTTCTTTTATTTCTTCTTTTATTTCTTCTTTTAAAACATTATTTTCTTCTGAATAAGTGTTATTTTCTCTATCTTTATTAAATTCTTTTTCATTAAATTTTTCTTTATTTTCAGGCTCATTTTCATTACTTATTTCATTTATTTTAACACGTCTTACGGTAAAATCTTCTGTGCTGTAGTCATATTTTATATTTGAATACCTGTCCTGCCAAGAAGCCTTTTTTTCGGAAAAAGAACTGTTTTCTGTTTGAATTTCTTTTTCTTCTTTTTCATACTTTAAATCATCTTTAGTTTTTAAATCCTGATTTTTTATAATTTCAGGTTCTTTTTCAGTTTCATATTCTTCTTTATTGTTTTCAGAAACGTCTTTTTCAATATTTTTGTCATCTGATTCTTTAATATTTTTATACTGCTCAGAAGCTTTTTTACTGCTTTTATTATTTTCTAAATCCGGCTCACTGCCAAGCAACCTTTTGCCAAATATTTTCAAAACATAATACAGCTTATCATCCTTATAAAGGGCTTTGGCTTTTACTATTCCCAATAAATAAGATAGACGGCCTTTGAAATATGTACCGCTGTCATTGCCACACTCGATATTATACTTAACCTTTGTTAAAAGCACCAGCAATACAATTAATACTGCCAAAGCTATAATACTAAGCAGTGCAATGCCTATTATTTTTAGTATAAGTAATAATATATTCAATACCATTTAATCACCTGAGCCGTTATGGCGTAATCTCTTAATCAAGTGTATGCTTACAAAAAATATAACTGCCCAAAGCACACTGAAAGTTATACAAATCCTTATAAAAGTATCAACAAAAAAGCTTTCAGGCAGCATATTAATCATTAAACTTTCTCTTGGGTCAAGAAGCCATAAGTCATTATTAAAAAGCACTTCATGGAATATAACAAATGCCGTATTAAAGTTTAAAACAGAAACTCCGGCAAGTATATAAAACAGTATGCCTATTACTCCGAAAAAGAGAGCAAAAAACTTCAAAAATAAAAATTTATTCAGCCTTAAAACAAAAACCATTGCTAAAGATAAGGCAATTAACACCATGCACACGCGTCTTATATTTATGGCAGACTGAACTATTTCTTTTACATCTTCCATGTGCATTTTTTCTCGTTCATTAAAAAATGTGCTGTTTTGAAATTCTTCCTCTGCCTCATCTAAAAGCATGTAGTCCAAAAGAAGCTGTGCTTCATCTTCAAGCCTTTCTATGCTGTAGCCGGTAACTTTTTCAACACCATTTTTTTCAAACTCATAACCAAAATAGTCAATATCATAAAATGCAGCCATGCCGAAAGATGAAATCAGAAGAAAAATCAATAACGCAATACCACAAATAAAAGATAAAAAAGCACATGTTACTTTCAAAATTACTTCTCCCCTATAAGGTTTTTGCCTAAGTCTGATAAACTCCAGTTTTTGCTTAAGGCATATTTTATAATCTCGCTGTAAGTTCTGTAAGCGTTATATTTACCGGAGCAAATTCCGGCAGCATACATATTTTTGTATTCATCATTTTTAAAATACTCAAAACTTGAAAGTATAACGCTTTTACTGTTTTCATCAATAAGTATAATATAAACATTAAAAACAGGAATGTTCCTTTTTAAACTGTAAACAACCGTATTAATGTCATCTATTCCGCTTACAAACACATTTTCAATAAAATTCATATTAAACCACCGGCAAAATAAACACCTTAAAATATTAAACATATAAAGTCTATATTAATTTAGTATAACATAAACATTCTTTTATTGCCACTAAGTAGCATTTATTTACCATTATCTTTTTTTAATAATTCCTTTATGCCTATTAATAAAAGAAACCCGGCAAAAAGCTTTCTCAGTAAATCTCCGCTTATAAACATAGCCGTAAAAGCACCGGCTGCTGAAAAAATAACGGCTGCAATAATCATAGGTGTTAAGCCTTTTTTCTCAATACTGCCTTTTTTAGCATGAATAATAACAGCCGCAAGTGCCGACGGAATAAAGTATATAAGATTTATGCCTTGTATTTGCTGCTGAGTCAAATCAGTAAAAAACGAAAGTGTTGGTATAAGCACCGTTCCTCCGCCTATACCCATACCGCCTAATATGCCGGAAAATAAGCCTGCCAAAAATAATATCATATCATAATCATCCTTACAGCAGAAATTATCATAAATATACCGAATGTTTTGTGTATTATATTATTAGAAACTTTACCCAGCAAAAAAGCCCCGGCTATGCCGCCTATTATACCTCCGGCAGATGTAATAAGCACACTTTTAACCATAATATCGGCTTTAAACAGATAAATAACAGCAGACACAACAGAAATAGGCAGTATAAGTGCCACAGCTGTGGCATGGCTTTTTTTTGCCTCAATGCCTGCATATTTTTCCAGAAAATAGACAGCCGCAACACCTCCGCCTGAACCAAAAATCCCGTTTATAAAGCCTATTACAGAACCAAAAATACAAACTTTTAATCTGTTCATAACCATTTACCGCCTTTTTCTGTTTTTACATATTCTATCCTTAAATATAAAATATATTCTCTGCCGTCTTTTTTTAATAGTTATGTTTGTGTTATACTGTTTGTTGAAATTTATAATTAATTGGTGATAAATATGAAAATACTTCTTGTAGCCCTTAATGCCAAATTTATACATTCTTCACTGGCACTAAGAACCCTTAAATCATATTGCGGCTCTATTGAGCAAAATATCGAAACCTGCGAATTTACAATAAACAACGAAAAAGAGTTTATATTAAGTGAAATATACAACAAACACCCTGACGCTGTAGGCTTTTCATGCTATATATGGAATATAGAAATGACACTTCATATAGCCGAAATGCTGAAAAAAGTTCTTCCTAACGTGTTTATATTTTTAGGCGGCCCGGAAGTCAGTTTTGAAAGCAGTTTGCTTCTTAAAGAAAATAATTTTATAGACCTTGTAATACGTGGCGAAGGTGAAAAAATATTTTACAACATGGCTAAAAGCCTTATAAACGGCAGCTTTGATTTTTCTTCAATAAACGGTGTAACATACCGAAAAGGAGAAGAAATAGTTGTAAATCCGGCGGAAAAAGAGCTTGACCTTAACGATATACCTTTTTCATGTGGCAATTTGCAGGACATGGAAAACAGAATTATATATTATGAATCCCAAAGGGGCTGTCCTTATAACTGTCAGTTCTGCCTTTCATCAATAGACGGAAAAGTCAGATTTTTGTCCGATGAAAGAGTAAAATACGATTTAGATTTTTTTCTTAAAAATAATGTAAAACAAGTTAAGTTTGTAGACAGAACATTTAACTGCAACAAAAATCATGCCCATTTTATATGGAGCTATTTAATGGAGCACGATAACGGCAAAACTAATTTTCACATGGAAATTGAGGCACATATACTGGACGACAACGAAATTGAGTTTTTAAAAAATGCCAGAAAAGGGCTTTTTCAGTTTGAAATAGGTATTCAGTCTACAAACAACAAAACCCTTGCCGCCGTAAGCCGCAGCAATGATTTTGAAACACTTCGACACAAAGTTGAAAAAATAAAAGAAGGCAAAAACATACATGTTCATCTTGACCTTATAGCTGGGCTTCCATACGAAGGCTATGAGTCTTTTAAAAAGTCATTTAACGATGTATACTCTCTTAAACCGGAGCAGCTTCAGCTTGGCTTTTTAAAGCTTTTAAAAGGCTCTGGATTAAGGCGTGACGCCGAAAAATACGGCATTGTATACGACAGTAAGGCGCCTTACGAAGTTTTATATACCTGTGACATGGATTTTGACCACATGCTTATGCTTAAAAATATAGAAGAAATGGTTGAAACATACTATAACTCATTTAAAATACCGACTACAGAAAAATATGTATGCTGTCTTTTTGAGTCGCCTTTCGATTTTTACGAAAGCCTTTCTAACTATTGGGTAAATAACGGTTTTCACAGAGTAAACCACAGCAAGCAGGAACTTTATGTTATATTTTATAATTTTTGCTTAAACAGCGGTTTT
Source organism: uncultured Clostridia bacterium (assembly GCA_944384255.1). Taxonomy (GTDB): domain Bacteria; phylum Bacillota; class Clostridia; order Lachnospirales; family Anaerotignaceae; genus Neoanaerotignum_A. The sequence continues at coordinate 5,808 of CALWSS010000191.1, read as the reverse complement.
TCAAAAACAGATATTGAAATTATAAAAGACCTTTTAAAATTCGACATGCTGCTTTCAGATAATTTAAAATCAATGCCGAATTTTATTGATGAAAGTATAACAGAAGAATACAAAGCCGCAAAAAGAAAGTTCTTTAACACCCAAAGTGAAACTGAAAAATATATGCCTACTCTTACGGATTTTTCACCACAGCAGCTTTCCAGAATGTGCCGTATAGAGCATTTTAAATACAATATTTTGGAATATATAAACACAAATGAAATTAAGGCAGAAGAAAACGACATTCTCTTTAACTACTACAACAGAGATATAATTACAAATCATGCCGAAATTACACATATTTCTTTATAAATTTGTATAACTTTTTATAACGGAGGAAAAAATGGAACAAAAAGAAAGAGTTACTAAAATACTTGAATTATTAGACCAGCACTACGGCCCGGCAAAGTGCTATTTAAACCATGAAAACGCATGGCAGCTTTTAATAGCCACAATCCTCAGTGCACAATGCACAGATGAAAGAGTAAACATGGTTACGGAAAAACTTTTTAAAAAATATACTTCTGTAAAAGATTTTGCCGAAGCCGATTTATCAGAGCTTGAAAACGATATACGCTCCACAGGATTTTACCATAATAAAGCCAAAAATATAATATCCTGCTGTCAGTCTCTTTTAAGTCAGTATAATGGTGAAGTACCACAGGAGATAGAAAAGCTTACATCTTTAGCCGGTGTAGGCAGGAAAACAGCAAATGTAATACGTGGCAATATTTACGGCATACCAAGCATTGTTGTAGATACCCATGTAAAGCGTATAACTAACCTTCTGGGTCTTACAACAAGCCAAGACCCTGTTAAAATAGAATTTGAATTAATGGAAATACTTCCCAAAGACCACTGGATAAGCTACAACACACAGGTAATAGCCCATGGCAGAAAAGTGTGTATTGCCCGTCGGCCAAAGTGTTCCGAGTGTTTTCTCTCTCATCTTTGCCCTCATTTTACACCTGGTATAGACGAATAAATAATACATAACAAAAACAGCGCCTTTTTCTTATTAAAACAAGAAATAAAAGACGCTGTTTTATTGTTTTTATTTAATTTTCTTCTGTTTTGTCAAAATATTCGTTTTCTTTTAAATCCATAACCATTTTGCCGCAGTTTTTGCAGTAATGGCTATACATTACAACTCCGCCGGGGATATTTTCACCCACTTCTAAATCTCCGCCTAAGTCAATGATACTGTAAATCAAGTTTTTCTTTATTCCCGGTTGCTTCCCATTATCTAAGAACCAATTAAATTTAAAACTGCCTTTTGCCAAGTAAAAATAACCTTTTTTCATTTCATTTCCACAGTACGGACATTTCATAAAACCGCCCTCCTGCATTAATACCTCTGGTTTACATACCCGTCTATTAAAGAAATTCTTGTTCCTTCTGAAAAAACACCTTCCTGCCTCAAATCATTAAGAATTTTTTCGTTTGTAGAATGAAGAATCATTCCGTAGCAGTCACTGCATACAATCTCAAAAAGCTTTCCTTTAAGTGCCTTGCTTTTTACTTTAACAAAATAAGCTTCAACGCCTTTGTAATCAAGCATTTTAAGGACGTTCATAGTCGCCCTGTCTTTTTTTGAATAGTAATAGTCTGCCTGACTTTGATAATCTCTTTTAGCGTCGTAATCAATGCCATAAGATGAACTTACAGACTTCATTTCTTTTGCCAAAGCATTATAGTACTGGTAGTTATAAAGACCTTTTTCTACAGTATCAATGTATCTAAAAGGACCAATGTCGTTATGAACAACTGCGTTATAATTCATTTGCAGATACTCACGTTTTGTCATATCACCCTTTAGATACTGGTCAATAAGCGACTGCCTGTACCTGAAATATTTTTGAATTTTATTCATTATTTACACAACCTGACTAATTAAAGTTCATGTTGAAAAAAATTACTTTTTATAAACTATGCTGTCCAAAACATCGGAAGCTGTTTTTTCGTCCAAAAGATATGTTATTATCTCTGCTGCAAAGTCAATAGCAGTTCCAACACCACGAGATGTAATTATATTTCCGTCATGGCTTACACTGTTATGCTCAACTTCGGCACCTGTAAGATATTTTTCAAATCCCGGATAAGAGCAAGCCTTTTTGCCTTTTAATATTCCCATACCGCCAAAAACAGAAGGTGCTGCACAAATAGCTGCAATTAATTTTCCGCTGTTGTTAAATTCTGTAATAAGTTCTTTAAGCTCAGTACAATTATTCAAATTGCTGGTTCCCGGCATACCACCCGGAAGAATAATGGCATCTGCATCTTTTAATTTATTTTTATCAAAAGACATATCACACTTTATCATTACACCATGTGAGCCTTTTACAAACTCATCATTCATAACTGAAACCATAACAACATCTATGCCAGCACGTTTAAGTAAGTCAACCTGTGTAAGAGCTTCCACTTCTTCAAATCCTTCACCAAAGAAAACTGCTGCTTTTTTCATATTTTATTCCTCCTCATATATAGATTAAATATATTATATACAAAATATCAATCTAAAACAATCCGAACAGATATTTAATATTTGTGTTATAATATTTCAAAATACAAACTGGAGGCCTAAAATGGAAATAGAAAAAAAATATTTAACAACAAAAATACCTTTTGATATAAATAAATTTTCCAAAACAGAAATTGAGCAGTGCTATATATCAACGGACCCTGTAATACGTATTAGAAAAAGTGACGAAAATTATTTTCTTACATTTAAGGGCACCGGTGAAATAAGCCGTGAGGAATTTGAAACTAAAATTACTGAAAATCAATATAAAAACCTCTTAAAAAAGTCAGAAACTAAAATAATATCCAAAACAAGATACTTTATACCCATTGAAAACGGCCTTACTGCCGAAACAGATATTTATTACGGAGAATTAAAAGGCCTTATTACAACAGAAGTTGAATTTAAAACACAAGCTGACTGCGACTTGTTTGTTGCTCCTTATTGGTTTGGAAAAGATATATCTTCCGACAACAGGTACAAAAACTCATCCCTTTCGCGTTTTGGTCTGCCTGAATAAAATCATATACTCTAATTAACTGCACATTTTATTTGTGCGGTTATTTTTTTTGACAAAAAATTTATTATTATGCCAAATTTATGAAAGAATATATGTTAAATTAATTGATTTTTTTATCGCCAAAAAAGCTTATAACTTTTAATTTTACAACTTATGTTTTGTTTTTGCGCCATTTAGCAACGGCACAATCTGACACACGAGTCAGATTTTTCTATTTTTTGTGGAAAAGAAATTGTTGAAAAAGCGGATAGCTCCTTTTATAATCTCCAATATACGGAATTATTTACCAAATAATTAGTATAAATAGTATATAACAACTAAAAATATATTTTAACGGAGGGGTTATTTTGAGCCAAAACAAAGTAAAAATTTCTATTGCGGATGATAACAAAGATTTTTGTGATATACTTAAGAATTTTCTCAATTCAAAAGAAGATATGGAAGTAGTTTCTGTTTCTTACGACGGAGTAGACGCTTATGAAATGATATGTGAAAAACAGCCCGATGTAGCCATAATAGACGGAATTATGCCGCGTCTTGACGGGCTTGGGGTTTTGGACAAAATCAATCAAAATTCTACTGAAAAGCGGCCTATATGCATTATTTTGTCAGCTCTCAGTCAAGAGAAAATATCTCAAAGAGCATTTGAACTTGGTGCAGACTATTATATAGTAAAGCCTTTTGACATGGAATCCCTTGCAAACAGAATCCGTCAGTTCAGAAGCACATCTGCCCCAAGAACAATTAATGCGGCTTTTAATCCAAACCCTGGCGAAAAACGCCTGTTTGACAATTCAGCTTACGACCTTGAAACAAAAGTAACAAATATACTGCATGAGATAGGTGTTCCGGCTCATATAAGAGGCTATCATTATATGCGTGAAGCCATTATTATGAGTGTAAACGACATGGATGTACTTAATTATATAACAAAAGAGCTTTACCCTTCTATTGCCAAAAAGTGCAACACTACACCTTCACGTGTAGAAAGAGCAATTCGCCACGCTATAGAAGTAGCATGGAACAGAGGTAAAATAGAAGCCATAGACAGTCTTTTCGGCTATACAATAAACAACCATAAGGGTAAACCGACAAACAGCGAGTTTATAGCTCTTATTGCCGACAGACTCCGCCTTGAGCAAAAAGCAAGCTAAAGCCTTTATTTTAAATATTTTCTATACATCACAGACCAACCTATTTTTAAATATTCCTATTTAATAAGCCTTTTTAATAAAGTCCAAACCAATTAACTTTTAAACTCCTAACCAAATAACCCCCTATTAGTTGGGTACAGTATGCACCTATCTGACAGGAGGTTATTTTATTAAAATAAATGCTGAAATACAATTTAATCTATAATTTAATATTAATACTAAATAAAATCAGCGTTTAAAACATGTTGCTAATAAAATTACAAGCACATATTATTTTAATTTATCTCTATTGCAGTACCATCTGTATAAACAATGCTTTCTATTTTATATTCGAACTTAAGGTCTTCATAATCTGTTGTATAAAATTGATTATCTGTATCCAAAAACTCATTGCATTCATAACTTAAATTATCAACTGTTATTGTATCAGAAGGCTGAATATTTATTCCTGTAAAATCACATCCGCATGTTAGAATTTCTTTCCCAAATAAATCTTTTACAGTCAAAAATCCTTCAATACCTTTAATTGGTTTTTCACTGTTGTTTGTTAATTCAAAAATTATATTTACATAATTTGAAAAAATCCAGTTATTTATATCCTTAGGTGTATTTATTTTATCTGAAACAAATACCTTAACATATTTTTCAGAATCTAAATTTTCATATGTCTTTTTCAATTCATTTAATTCATCTGAAGCACCTAAAACTCTTATCAAAGTATCAATATTTTTTATAGCATTTTGGTAGTCCTTATTATTACTATAATCTTTTGCTTCATCTAATAAGGACTTTTTCCAGCTTTCAGAAAGTGAATCTATTTTACTCTGTGCAGTTTTGTAATTTGAATCATCTTTAATCACAGCTTTATAATTTTCAATAGCTTTGCCAATATCATTTGATTTTTCAGCATTTACAGCATTTTCAAACGCTGTTCTTGATCTATTCAACGAATTAATTTTATCTTCTATGCTGTCTGCATAAGCTTTTGATATTTCATATTCAGTAAATTTATTTATTTCATTTTTAGATTCATCATAATCAGTTTGCTCATTTAAAAAAGAATCATAAATTGAGTCCATATAATCATTTTGTTTTTCTATTAACTCATTTTTCAAATCATCATTGTCTTTAATTTTTTCATTATACAAAGATAATGCCTCATTATTGTTTTCTTCATTAACAAGATGTAAATATCTATCAACTGTATTCATTTTAGATAATAATATTCCTAAAATTAAAACTAAAATTATAAATATAACAAAATAAACTATTTTCTTTTTTAATACTATGTACTGCTTTAATCTATAGAAACCTTTTTCTTTTTTTATTTCATCTGCATTTTTATCGTCATTTCCATTGAATATCATAGTACATATCCCCCTATTTATAACCTTTTATTACCCAATAAAAATTTAATTACTAAAAACTTTTGTGCAATACTATACTTTTGAAAACATAAAAAATCCCCCTTTAACGAATACTATTTATTAATTGCAGAAACATTATAAACCATTTTGGTTTATATATCAATATACCAAAACGGTTTATTTATACTCAACTTATAAATCTTA
>CALWSS010000190.1 GCA_944384255.1 uncultured Clostridia bacterium | reverse complement strand
AGTCCTTATTACAATGAACTGCCAAGAGAAAAAAGAAACGGTTTTCCTAAGCTCTATGTAATGGATAACGTAGACCCTGAGAAACTTTCTTACTTTTTCGACATGATAGACGTTACAAAATGCCTTTTTAACTGCATTTCAAAAAGCGGAAGCACTTCCGAAACAATGAGCCAGTTTATGATAATTAAAGAAATGCTTTCTGAAAAATTAAGCAAGGAAGAAGCCGCTAAGCATATTGTATGTACAACAGACAAGGTAAACGGCAACCTTATTAAAATTGCCAAAGAAGAAGGATACAAAACATTTATTATCCCTTCTGGAGTAGGCGGAAGGTTCTCTGAGCTTACACCTGTTGGCCTTCTTCCGGCTGCTATGTGCGGAATAGACATTAGAAAAATGCTTGAAGGCGCCGCATATATGGACGAAATATGCAAAAATGATGACATTTATAAAAATCCGGCTTATATGTATGCAGTTTTAAGCTATATAGCCATGAATAAAGGCAGAAATATCGCCGTTATGATGCCTTATGCAGACTCATTAAAGCTTATTTCCGACTGGTTTGCACAGCTTTGGGCTGAATCTCTTGGAAAGAAGTTCGATAACGAGCACAACGAGATATTTGCCGGACAAACACCTGTTAAAGCTTTGGGCGTTACAGATCAGCACTCACAGGTTCAGCTTTATACAGAAGGACCTTTTGATAAAATGATAGTTCTTTTAGGCGTTGAAAAATTCAGAAGAACAATGGATATTCCTGCTATTTACGGCGATATACCAAGCCTTGGCTTTTTAGGCGGTGTTACACAAAACAGACTTATACAGACAGAGCAGATGGCTACAGAGTATGCTCTTTATAAAGCAGGCAAAATGAGCCTTACAATTACACTGCCTGAGGTTAACGAGTTTACACTTGGTGAGCTTTTATACATGTTTGAAGTAGCAACAGGCTTTGCAGGTGAGCTTCTTAACATAAATGCCTTTGACCAGCCGGGAGTTGAAGAAGGCAAAAATGCAACTTATGCTATGTTCGGCAGACCGGGCTATGACGAAAAGAAGAAAGAACTTGATGCAAGACCGGAAAAGAAAGATAAATATATAATTAAATAATTATAATATCCAAAACAGGTGAAGCCCTTGCTTTGCCTGTTTTTTATGTATCAAAAAGATATAAAGTGCTGCAAAGGCATTATGAAAGATGTTATAAAAATGTTATAAAAAGGGTTATTAAGAAGGTTTGAGAGAATAAGTTAAGGAGGCATAAAAAGGTTATAAACAGTATGTAAAAAAGTGTTTTTTGCTGAAATTTGCGTTTGAAAAAAGAGCGTTCTTTACAGCTTTCTACAAAATCTCCCCGTCTTAGGTGGTATATTTTTTTTAAGACAAATTAAATGGCTTTTACTGTATAAGACAGGTGCCGTTTATTGGCGCAAAAGTTTTACAGCAATCGAAATTTTTAAATATACCGCTAAAAAAGGGGAGGACGCAGCATGGAACAGGATTTTGAACAAAACGGCACAGCGCCGGGCCAAAAGGAATTTACGTTTCCTGTTAATGTAAAGCAAATGGGCAATATAGACAAAACGCTTAAAATATACATTGAGGATTACGTATATACATATATGTACCAATATGCCAAAACAGGCGGCTCAAAAGAAAAGCTTATGGTTTTGGCCGGAAAGCATACATACATAAACGACTGTGATGTAGTTATAGTAAGCGGTGTTATACAGGCTAAAAATACGGCCGAGGAAAACGGTGCCCTTACATTTACCGATGAGTCGTGGATTTATATAAACGAACAGATGCGTAAGTATTTCGACGGCTTAAGTGTCCTTGGCTGGTGCCATGTTCAGCCAGAGTTCGGTATTTTTATGATGGCCCGTGACGAAGTGTTCCATAAAAAATGCTTTAAAAACAAATTTCAGGTTTTCTGTACAATAGACCCTATGGAAAAACAGGAATGCTTTTATGCTTATAACGACGAAATGACGTCTTTAAGACCGGTAAAGGGTTATTTTATATACTACGACAAAAACGAAGCCATGCAGGAATACATGCTGGATAACAGTATTTCAAAGCCAAAGGAAATACCGGAAAGCATACGAAAAGCGGACAGGCAGTCAGATGAAAATTCTGATTTTGAATATGCCGAAAATGAAAAAACCGAAAAAACTGAAAAAATAGACCGTATAGATGCTGCCGACAGAATACGAAAAGTTCTAAATGCCAAAGAGGACAGCAAAAGAAAGTCAAAAAACGGGAAATATGCCGCCATGACTGTTTTTACCGGTGCAATATGTGCTGCTTTTGTGTTTATGTGTGTTAACATGGTTAATAATATGGACAGAATACAGACACTTGAAAAGGAAATAACCGATGTTAAGTATTCATACGAAAGCATAAACACACAGATAGAAAACACGGCTGAACAGGTTTTTGCCGTTAAAGCTCAGGAAGAAGAGCAAAAGCGCAAAGAAGAAAGTGCAGCAGAGCAGCAGGCTAAAGAACAGGAAACTGAACAGACTGAAAAAGACAGTAATCTTGATTCAGCTGCCATTTATACAATACAGTACGGGGATACACTTTGGAGTATATGTGATAACTACTATGGCTCACCGGAGATGATAACTTCTGTAATGGAAATTAACTCCATAACTGACATAGACAAGCTTTATGTAGGCGAAAGAATAGTGCTTCCAAATGTTCAGAATAATTAAATAAAGCCAATTTATAAAATTCCCTTAAAAAATCCGTTGTTGTATGTTAAAATAACAAAAAGCAAAATAATGACGGATTTTTGGAGGGATTTTTTATGCGTGCAAGCTGGGACGAATATTTTATGCAGATAGCCGAAATTGTAAAAACACGCTCCACATGTTTAAGAAGGCAGGTAGGTGCTTTAATAGTTAAGGACAACAGAATAATAACTACCGGTTATAACGGTGCCCCGGAAGGAATAAAGCATTGCAGCGATTTGGGTTCATGCCTTAGAAGTGAGCTTAAAATTCCTTCAGGCGAAAGGCACGAGCTTTGCAGAGCACTCCATGCCGAGCAAAACGCCATAATTCAGGCGGCTAAAATAGGTGTAAGTACTCAAGGCGCCACAATGTACGTTACACTTCAGCCATGTGTGATTTGTGCTAAAATGGCCATAAACGCCGGTATTAAAAAGATAGTGTATAAAGGGGATTATCCTGATGAGCTTTCGTTAAACATGCTTAACGAGGCTAAAGTTGAGCTTATAAAAGTTGGAGGTATTGACTGATGAGATTTATTTCATGGAACGTAAACGGTCTTAGAGCAGCTGTAGGCAAGGGCTTTATGGATTATTTTAACTCAGCCGATGCCGACATATTTTCTGTTCAGGAAACCAAACTTCAGGAAGGCCAGATTGACCTTAAAACAGAGGGTTATTATCAGTATTGGAACTATGCCGAGAAAAAAGGCTACTCCGGCACAGCAGTTTTTACAAAAATAAAGCCGTTAAACGTAACTTACGGCATAGGAATAGATGAGCACGACAAGGAAGGCAGAGTTATTACACTGGAGTTTGAAAACTTCTTTTATGTAACAGCTTATGTGCCTAACTCTCAGGCGGAAAATGCAAGGCTTGAATACAGAGTAAAATGGGAAGACGACATGAGGGATTATCTTGTAGAGCTTAAAAACATTAAGCCTGTTGTTTTCTGCGGAGATCTTAATGTGGCTCATGAAGAAATAGACCTTAAAAATCCTAAGCCCAATATAGGTAAAGCCGGTTTTACCTATGAAGAAAGAGAAAAGTTTACAGAGCTTTTAAAAAGCGGTTTTGTAGATTCTTTCAGATATTTTTATCCTGATAAAACAGGCATTTATTCTTGGTGGAGCTACAGATTTAAGGCAAGAGAGAAAAACGCAGGATGGCGTATTGATTATTTTGTTATTTCTGACGATATAGCAGATAAAATGAAAGATGCCGTTATTCATACTGACATTATGGGTTCCGACCACTGCCCGGTTGAGCTTATAATAGATTTATAATTAATTTATAATTAAATACAGGCTTTTGTATACAAAAAAAAGCAGCAATGTGATGCCCTTCTATGGTATATTTATGTTAATGGTAATTAAATGTAAATATAAAGGAGGGGCATTTTTTTGAGCAGATTTGACGTAATGTATAAAGAACGCCTTACAACGGCAGAAGGCATAGCAGACCTTATTAAATCCGGATACAACTGTGCATCACCTATTTGTATGGGTGAGCCGGTGGATATTGTTAATGCCATAGCCGCAAGAGTTGAAAAAGGCGAAATAAGCGGAATAAAAACAAATGGCACTCTTACTTTTGGCGGCAGGGATTACCTTAAACCGGAGTTTGAAGGAAAATTCGACTTTTTGTCGTGGTTTTTCGGTGCCGGTTCACGAAAAGGCGGACAGGAAGGCAGGTTTGATTATTTCAGCTATAATTATTCCGACTATCCTAAAATTTATGATTTAAGAAATGATTTAGATGTACTTCTTATGGTTGTTTCTCCTATGGATGAGCATGGATATTTTTCAACAGGCCCGTACTTTGGTGAAACACTGGGAATGTTAAGAAATGCAAAACATGTTTATGTGGAAGTTAATAAATTTATGCCAAGAACTTTCGGGCAGAATTTCATTCATATATCACAAGTAGAGGCCCTTTGTGAAAAAGATGAACCTATATTTGAGCTCCCCGTTGGTGAGCCAAGCGAAAACGATTATAAAATAGGGGATTTAATAGCACCTCTTGTGCCTGATGAAGCAACTATTCAAATAGGCATTGGCGGTGTTTCCGGTGCATTGGGCAAAGCCCTTGCAGGCAAAAAAGATTTGGGAATACATACTGAGATGTTTTCTGATGCTATGGTTGACTTAATAGAGTGTGGGGCTGTAACAAACGAGAAAAAGACATTCCACAAAAGGCAGAGTGTAAGCACATTTTGTTTTGGAAGCAAAAGAGTATATGATTATATAGACAATAACCCGTCACTGGTAATGCTTCCTGTGGAGTATGTAAACGACCCGTACAACATAGCCAAAAACGACAAGTTTGTTTCGGTAAATGCCGGTCTTGAAGTTGACTTTTTCGGTCAGGTCTGCTCCGAAACACTGGGGCCTGTGCCTTTTAGCGGCCCGGGAGGCCAGTTCGACTATGTAAAAGGTGCTAAAATGAGTAAAGGCGGCAGAAGCTTTATAGCCATGAACTCAACAGCAAAAGGCGGCAGCATATCACGTATTAAGCCTATGCTGACTTATGGCTCGGCTGTTACAACACACAAAAACGAGGTTGACTGCATAGTTACGGAATATGGTGTTGCTGAGCTTTTCGGAAAAACAATGAGAGAACGTACAAAAGCCATTATAAACATTGCACATCCTAAATTCCGTGATGAGCTTTTGTTTGAGGCTAAAAAACTTAATATTTTGATTTAAAGTAATTAAAAATTAAAAGGCACGGTGAAAATCATCGTGTCTTTTGCTTTACTTTTCTAATTTATAATATATAATTGATTATAAAAAATGTCTGAATAGGTAGTTGGAATATAATAAAAAGGCTGTCTTGCAGCCTTAAAAATATGGGTTTATTTGGAAGAAGCGGCACACTCAGGACAAATGCCATAAAATACAATTTGTTCGTCATTTATTTTAAAGCCGCTTTCTTTTTCAACATCCTCACGCATAGCTTCGTCTGGTTTATAATAAACATCAAACACATGGCAGCACTTTGTGCAGACTATATGCTGATGGTCTGACATATCAGCATCATAATTGGAATACTCAAAACAGAAATTAAGCTCTTTTATTAAGCCTGCTGTTTTAAAGCTGTCTAAAGTTTTATAAACAGTTGCAAGACTTATTGACGGGTTATCTGCAATGAGCATTTTATGTATAGCCTCGGCTGACGGGTGTGATTTTGTACTTACAAGAGCGGAGTATACGGCAAGACGCTGAGGAGTAACTTTTAATCCTTTTTCTTTTAAAATTTCTGCGAACTGCTTCATAGACATTCTCCTTATTAATAATTATTATTAATTAATAATAATAACTTTTTTACAATTTGTCAACACAATATAACTATTTTAGAAAACTTTAATTTTATTACAGGAGGCAACAATAATGAATATAGTGCTGCATGAGCCGGAAATACCGCAAAATGCCGGAAATATAGCAAGAACATGCTCTGTAACAAACACGGTTTTGCACCTTATAAAGCCTTTGGGTTTTTCTGTTGAAGATAAGTATTTAAAAAGAGCAGGCCTTGATTACTGGTCAGAACTGGATATAAGGTATTATGAAAATTTTGAGGACTTCAAAGAAAAAAATCCTAATGCCAAAATTTGGATGGCCACAACAAAAGCTAAAAAAATTTACACTGACGCTAAGTATGATGAAAACGACTATATAATGTTCGGCAAAGAGTCTGCCGGAATACCTGAAGAAATACTTCTTGATTACAAAGATACAGCAGTCAGAATACCTATGTATGGTGAAGCAAGGAGTCTTAACCTTTCAAATTCAGTTGCAATTGTGCTTTATGAAGCTCTCAGGCAGCAGGATTTTAAAGGCATGAAACTTTATGGTCAGCTGCACAGGCATGTGTGGTAATTTTAAAGTACTGAATTAAATACAAAATTAGTAAAAAAACGGTCTCAATTTTGGACTGTTTTTTTATTAACAGTGGTTTATAGATGTATAAATAACAAAAGTTTTTGCAATTTGACGGAATTGTATCTGTTTTAGAGCATTATTATTTGTAATTTTTTAAAAAACTGTCATATAAATTACATGTATTCATATCTTATTAAAAGATATACTGAATTTTTTAACATAACTTACATTATTTTAATTAAATTTTATAAATCCTTTAAATATTTATTGAAATTGACAAAATTAATACAAATATAATATTATCTTACAAGGTGTTGAAAGTGTGACACTTTGGTTTAATGCAGCTGCAGCATTTTTAAGCATTTTTATTTTAATGGCCTTAAGGCAATGGTGTGTACAGCCTTTGCTGTTAAGGAAGTGTGGTTTCTAATTTATTAATTAATAAGGAGTTTGTGGTTATGTTATTGGCTATATTTATAATCAGCATTATTCTTTTAATGCTTTTGATTATCAAGTTTAAGGTTAATCCTTTCCTTGCACTTATTTTTATATCAATACTCATCGGTTTTGCCACAATGATGAACCCTACAGATATTTCTTCTAATATCGCCAGCGGTTTTGGTAGTACAATGACAAGTATTGGTATAGTTATTGCTCTTGGTATCATCCTTGGTCAGCTTTTATACGAGACAGGAGGAACAGAAGAAATTGCCAACCTCGTACTTAAAAAAGTAGGTATGAAGAGGTCTCCTTTAGCTCTTGCAATTACAGGTGTTATTGTTGCTATTCCTGTTTATTTCGACGCAGCTTTCATTATTCTTGTAACTATAGCTAAACAGCTTTCTAAAAAGACAGGTATTCCTCTTGCAAGATTCGTTACAGCTCTTGCTGTAGGTCTTATTGTTGGTCACTGTGTAATTATACCTACACCAGGCCCTATGGCTGTTTGCGGTAACTTAAACGCTCCTGTTGCATCATTCGTATTCTATGGTCTTGTAACAGGCTTTATAGCTGCTCTTATCGGTGGTGTTCTTTTCTCAAAGCTTACTGTTAAGAAGTTCTTCCCGGATCAGTTCGGCTTAAAGGCTGAAGATGTTGAAATTGGTACAAAGAGTGAAGACGGCGAAAGAGCATCAGGTGTTCTTGCTATAGGCCTTATTCTTCTTCCAATCATTCTTATTCTTTTAGGAACAGTTGTAAGCACAGTTGTAGGCGACAGCAATCCAGCTTTAACAGCAGCATGTGCATTTATCGGTGACAAGAACATAGCTCTTTTCATTGGTGTTGTAGTTGCTATATTTGCTCTTAAGAAATACTTCAAACGTCCTCTTGATGACATACTTACAGAAGCAGCAGGACAGGCAGGTATGGTACTTTTAATTACAGGTGCCGGCGGAAGCTTTGGTGCTATTATCAATGCTACAGGTATTGGTGATTACATAGTAAATATTATGAGTAACTTCAATGTTCCTCTTATTATACTTGGATTTGTTCTTTCTCAGATTCTTAGAGCAGCTCAGGGTTCAGCTACAGTTGCCCTTGTTACAACATCAGCTATTGTAGCTCCTTCTATTGCTTCAATGGGTGCTTCACCTGTACTTGTTGGTCTTGCAATCTGCTTTGGTTCAGTTGGTCTTTCACTTCCAAACGATTCAGGTTTCTGGGTTATCAACAGATTTGCAGGTTTCTCACTTCCTGACACAATTAAGGGCTGGACAATAAACGGTTTTGTTGCCGGTCTTGCAGGACTTGTAGTTGTACTTATATTAAGCTGCTTCAACCTTCCTGGTCTTTATTAATTAAAATTAATAACCGGTTAAAGGCTGAATATAAAGCATAAAATTAAGAGCACGGAATTATCTGCTTTTGCAGGTGATGCCGTGCTTTTTTGTTATATAGTTTTAAATAGATTTTAAGTAAGATTATAATTGAATGATTAATACTGTAGGGAGCATACCAAAATTTAATAATGCTATGGTATTTATACTATATTAATTTATGGTATAATGAAAAAAATACTTTATTCTTTACAAAGGAAGAAATGGGGTGGGTTATATGCCTTGGTACACATCACCAATTATTGTAATTATAATTTCATATTTTCCGCCTATTTTATCTCTTTTAATACTGTTTTTTATTAAAAGAGACCGTTTGTATATTTCAGTACCTATAACGGCTTTAATTGATGTGATTTATTGGGGATTTATAATTTTAAACGGTACTGCATATTTGAGAGATGCTTTTATTTTTACTGTTCCAAAATGGATATATTTACTTATGATTTCATTTGCAATTATGGCAGTTGATAGAATACTGAACAAAAAGAAATTTTAAATAAGCATACAAAAAAGAGCTTAATTCTTAAATAAGAACTAAGCTCTTTTTATGTTTTATTTTCTCACACTCTTTTTAAACATTAATGTTATAAAGTACACAACTGCCGATGTAAGCACCATTGTAGCTCCGGCTGATGTGTCGGCATAAAATGATATTATTAAGCCGACTATGCCGCATATAATGCCTATGGCAAGGGAATAAAAGTGGTACTGTTTAGAGTTAAGGGCAATGTTTCTTGCCGCCGCAGAAGGCAGTATTAAAAATGAATTTATTGTAAGTATTCCTATCCATTTAACCGAAAGCATAACGGATATTGAAAGAAGTACAACAAATATATTTTCTATAAGTGCACAGTTTATGCCACGGCTTGATGCTAAAGATGAATTTATACTTATTAAAAGCAGTTTATTATATATCTTAACCCAAACTATATAAACGACTATTAAAACTATAAGCATAAGCAGTATTTCCTGAGGTGTTACTATTAATATATCACCTATTAAATAGGATGAGTATTTTGAAAAACCGCCGTTTTTTGAAAGTATAACAATACCCAAAGCTACTGAAACCGACGAAAAAACACTTATTATAGTGTCTGTTGAAGCCGTTTTGAAAGATTTAACACGGCTTATAACAAGGCCTAAAAATATACCAAAAGCCACCATGCTTAAAACGGGATTTCCAAGACCTAAAAGTATGCCAATAGCTATACCGGTAAATGCACTGTGGCCTAAGGCGTCGGAGAAAAATGCCATTTTATTGTTTACTGCCATTGTGCCCAAAAGAGCAAAAAGCGGTGTAATTATAATAACGGCCAAAAGGGCATTTTTCATAAAATCGTATTGAATAAACTCAAAAGGAAGGCTGTTTAGTATATTGTATATAAAATTCATTTTTTATTCCTCCCCTAAATAACCGAATAACTGTTTAAATGCGTCAGAAGCAAATACTTCGTCTACATCGCCACGAGATACTACTGTTTTATCTATAAGCACGGCACTGTCGGCATAGCGCCTTATAAGATTAAGGTCATGGGACACAAGTATTATGGCTATATGGTATTGGTCACGGATAGTTGTTATTCTTTTATAAAACATATCAAGCCCGGCAGCATCTACACCGGATACCGGCTCATCAAGTATAAGCAAATCCGGCATAGGGTCAAGAGCTGTTAAAAGCAGAACTTTCTGTATTTCTCCGCCTGAAAGATTGCCCAAAGGCCTGTCCCATAAATAACCGCACTCAAGGCTTTCAAGTCGTTCTTTTATTTCTTGCAGTTCTTTTTTATCGGCACCAAACCAAAGAGGGCGTTTGCTTTTGCAGGAGAGCATAAAGTCGGCAACACTTACAGGTGTGCTTTTGTCAAAAATCAGCTGCTGAGGCACATATCCTATTTTAGGCTTTTTAATTGCCGTATCGTCATGGCTTTTAAATGTTATACTGCCTGTATAGGGCCTTTCGTTTATTATTGCCTGAAGAAGTGTAGTTTTTCCGGCACCGTTTCGGCCTATAACGGCTGTAAGCTCTCCACAGTGGAAAGTAAGGTTAATGTTTTCTATTATAATATCTCCCCGGTTTATTACAGAAAGATTTTCTATGTCTATTTGGCACAGACCGCAGTTATTATGGCTTTTCATTTGTTTTTCGCCTCACTTATGGTTAAAATATTGTTTTCCATTGCCGATATATAGTCGTCTGAAGATACGGTGTAGGTTAAAGGATCCAGTATATAAACGGGTATATTAAGCTCACGGCCTATTGTTTCGGCAAATATTCGTCCGTTATCGTCGGCACAGAATATGGCTTTTACATTAAGTTCTTTGGCTGAGTCCGTCATTTGTGCCATTTGTCTGGCAGTAGGCGTTGTGTTTTCGTCTATTTCTATTTCTGCTGTTATTTTGGCACCGTTTTCTTCCAATAAATAGTGAAATGCTTCGTTAAAAGAAATTACATTAAAATCGTCACCTGTTTGGTTGACTTTTTCCAGCTCTTTAAGTGAGTTTACATCATTAATAAAAAGCTCAGTGTTTTTACCCATTCTATCTGAATACTGAGGATAAATTTCTTTTAAGCCGGAGCATATATTTTGTGCCTGAACCGAAACCATATCAAGACTCATCCATAAATGGCTGTTCATTTCATGGTCATGGTCGTGGCCTTCTTCGTCGGAATGGAAATGCTCCTCGTGTTCTTCATTAATTCCGCTTTCGTCAAAAAGGCCTTCCGATGAGTCTATTACATTTATATTTGTTTCATCAACGGCTTTTTCAATAAATGAGTGTTCCATACCGGCACCGTTTATTATAAGTGACTGGGAAGTGCTTAAAAGACGCATATCAAGGGTTGTAAGATGATAATCGTGCAGACAGCCGGTTTGTGGCCGGGCCATGTTCTGTATTTCAATATCAGTGCCTTGTGTTATTCTTTGAGTTATTAAATAAACGGGATAAAAAGACGTTAAAACCCCTTGACTGCTTGTATTTGGTTTATAACAGCCGGAAAAGGCCGCCAGTGAGAAAACAGCCGTTAAACATATAAGTATTTTTTTAAACAGCTTTTTCATTAAATGCCTCCTTATTAAAACAAACGTTTATAAGGCGGTTAAACGGAAGTTGTGAAAAATTTGTACTTTAAAAACAGCCTTGTTTTTATAGTTTGTTTTTATTAATAGATTTTATGTTTATTTGTTTTTGTTGTCAACAAATAAATTGTTGTGTCTGTTTTAAATGTGTGGTATAAATTAATTGTTCGATTATTGTCTGCTTATAATCCGAAAGGTGGTCTTTATTTTGACTGGTGGTTATACTGTTAGAAGCTGGAACGGCAAAACGCCTGTTATACCCGAAAGCTGTACTATATTTGAAAACTGCTCAATATACGGCAATGTGGTTTTTGGCGAAAACTGCGTTGTAATGCCGGGATGTGTTATACGGGCAGAAAGCGGTATTATAAAAATAGGCGACAACACAAATATTCAGGATTTAAGCTGTATACATACTGATGTGTATGACGGAGCCGATGTTATAATAGGTTCTAATGTAACCATAGGCCACAGAGCACTTTTGCATGCCTGCACAATAGAGGACAACTCACTTATAGGCATGGGAGCAGTAGTGCTTAACGGTGCCAAAGTTGAAAAAGGTGCTATGGTTTCTGCCGGAGCACTTGTTACACAAAACAGTGTTGTACCAGAAGGCTTTTTGGCAGTAGGCATGCCGGCTAAAGTAAAAAGAGCTGTTAAGGAAGAAGAAATAAAAGACATGCTTGATACTATTGAGGAATACAGGCAGACAGCAGAAGGTTACATTAATAAATAGTTTTACAAACAGGAGGAATTTAAAATGGCATACTCATATAAACCAGCCGGTATTTGTGCCGGACAGATTGATTTTGATGTACAGGACGGCAATGTTGAAAACGTTAAGTTTTACGGTGGCTGTCCGGGAAACCATATAGGCATACAAAACCTTGTAGAAGGAATGCCTGTGGACTTTGTTATTGAAAGACTTAAAGGCGTAAGATGCGGCAACAGACCGACATCTTGTCCTGACCAGCTTGCAAGAGCTCTTGAAGAATATAAGAAGCTGGGAAAATAATTTAGTAATTGAAAAATGAATTCAAAACCTCTTCCTGCATTGAGTTTAATTCTCTAAACAGGAAGAGGCAAATTTTATTTTTTACTTTTTCTTATATAGGATATTATTGCTTGAATTACAGATATATCCTGCTCATTAAGACCGGTAATATCAATCATTGGTCTGTCATCAACACAAAGAAGGTAATCAATAGTAACACCAAAATATTTAGCGGCTTTAATTATAGTTTCTACGGAGGGAATAGAAACACCATTTTCCCAAAAACCTACGGTCTGCTGTGTTACATCAAGTGTTTCAGCAAGTTCAGACTGTGTTATGCTGCGGGATTTTCTTAAACTTTTAAGTCTGTTGCCAAAAGAATTATTCAATAATTACACCTCCCTGTTCCTTAGTAATAGGATAGGGCATTTTTTAAACTCTATATAGTGAATATTATTTGTAATAAAACAAATATAATTTGTTAGATGGTGAAAATATGAAAATTTGTGCACTTGTAGTTAAATTATTAAATAAAGAAAAAATACAAAATATAAAATTTTCTATTGAACATGAAATACTTAATAAGATAAATAGCGGATTTTTATATTTTATGATTACAATATATTCTGAAGAAGAAGTAGTACTTGCTGAAATACTGGTTAATATACGAAAAAGATACCCTGATATACATATTTTAGCTGTTGTTCCTATGTCATATTATTTTTTTAAAGAATATAATAAGTACAAAATAAGAATTGAAAATATTATTTCTAATTGCTCAGCAGTTGATACTATTGGAGAGTGGGGAAAATCTGCAAACAAAAATAAGATTGATGAATTTTTAATAAGAAATTGTAGTGATGTTATTATAATTACAAAAGCAAATTACGAAAAAAGGCTGTGGATATATTCTGCCTCTGATTTATATAAAAAGAATAAAGTCGTAATTGAAATTTAAAAATATTGTGCAAGTTTTAATTTTAAATATATTTCGCGTATTGACAACATAATATTGGTTATGATAGAATTGTACTCGTTAGACGTAAGTCTTTTTTTTATGCGTAATTTTGTATCTTGAGATGGAGGTGTAACTTTTATGAGAACCAAAATTACTTTGGCGTGTACAGAGTGTAAGCAGAGAAACTACGAAACAACTAAGGACAAAAAAACTCAGCCTGACAGAATGGAAATTAAAAAGTATTGTAAATTCTGCAAAACACATACTTTACACAAAGAAACAAAATAAGGTTTTGTGTACAGCAACCTGAAAAGGATGTGGAACTTATTTATGGATGAAAACAATCAGAACAATACGAACAACCCAAAGGAACAAAAAGAGCCAAAAAAAGCTAACAGCTCCGCAAAAAACCAGAAACCTGGCTTCGGTGAGTTAGTTGCAGACCATAAGGCAGAATTCAAAAAAATAGTTTGGCCTAATAAAAGCGAGGTAATTAAAAAAACCGGTACGGTTATTGTTACTTCAATATTTATTGGCGTTGTTGTATTCTGCATGGATACCGTTTTTTCCCAATTACAGGCTTTGCTTATTAATGTTTTAAACTAAGAAGCATGAAGGATGGATAGTATGTCTGAGGAAAATTTAAACGCTGAAAACAGCAGCCTGCCTGACGATGGTGAGCAGGTGGCCAGATGGTATGTTGTCCATACTTATTCGGGCTATGAAAACAAGGTAAAAGCTAACATTGAAAAAATAGTCGAAAACAGAGGTATGCAGGACCAGATTTTTGAGGTAAGCGTTCCTCTTAAAGACGAAGTGGAAGAGAAAAACGGACAGAAAAAAGTTGTCCAGAGAAAAACTTATCCGGGTTATGTGCTGCTTAAAATGATTATGAACGACGAAACTTGGTACGTTGTAAGAAACACAAGAGGCGTTACAAGTTTTGTTGGCCCGGGAAGTAAGCCGGTTCCTCTTTCAGATGAGGAAGTGCTTGCTATGGGTATTGAAGAGAGCACATTTAATGTTAACTTTGAACTTGGAGAAGGCGTAAGGGTATCAAGCGGGCCTTTCGCCGATTCTACTGGAATTATCAAAGAAATTAACGAAGGCAAGCGCACTGTTGTTGTTATGCTTTCTATTTTCGGCAGAGAAACACCAGTTGAGCTTGATTATACCCAGCTTGAAAAAATTGATTAATATTATTCCGTTTAGGAATATAATTTAAGTTGACGTTCGTTTTGCGCGGAGATTATACTGCGCGTGGGAGGGAAATAAATCCCCGTTATTTACCACATTATAGGAGGTGCCGACATGGCAAAGAAAGTAACAGGTTATATTAAATTACAGATTGCGGCTGGAAAGGCAACACCAGCTCCACCGGTTGGTCCGGCTCTTGGTCAGCATGGTCTTAACATTATGGGCTTCTGCAAAGAGTTCAATGAAAAAACAGCTCAGCAGGCAGGTCTTATTATTCCTGTAGTTATTACAGTTTATGCTGACAGAAGCTTTACATTTATTACAAAGACTCCGCCGGCAGCAGTTCTTCTTAAGAAAGCATGCAAAATTGAGTCAGGTTCAGGCGTACCTAACAAAACAAAGGTAGCTAAAATTTCTAAAGACGAAGTTATGAAAATAGCTGAACTTAAAATGCCTGACCTTAACGCCGCTACTGTTGATGCCGCTTACAGCATGATCTGCGGTACAGCAAGAAGCATGGGTATTGTTGTTGAAGAATAATAGATAAGCATTTGGGCTTATCCAAGTGGGAGGGATTACTCCCGATATTACCACATAAGGAGGACACGAAAGTGAAAAGAGGAAAGAAATATTTAGAAAAAGCAAAACTTGTTAATAATGCAACAGCTTATGATACAGCTGATGCTATAAATCTTGTTCAGCAGACATCATCAGCTAAATTTGATGAAACTGTTGAAGCACATATTCGTTTGGGTGTTGACAGCAGACATGCTGATCAGCAGGTTCGTGGTGCCGTTGTTCTTCCACACGGTACAGGTAAAACAGTTCGTGTGTTAGTATTTGCTAAAGGCAACAAAGTTGACGAAGCTTTAGAAGCAGGCGCAGATTTCGTAGGCGGCCAGGAACTTGTTCCTAAGATCCAGAACGAAAACTGGTTTGATTACGATGTAGTAGTAGCTACACCTGACATGATGGGTGTTGTTGGTCGTTTAGGCCGTGTTCTTGGACCTAAAGGCTTAATGCCTAACCCAAAGGCCGGCACAGTTACTATGGATGTTGCTAAGGCTGTTAAAGAGATCAAAGCCGGTAAAATTGAGTACCGTCTTGACAAAACAAATATCATCCATGTTCCAATCGGAAAAGTTTCTTTTGGTTCAGAAAAGTTAACAGAAAACTTCCAGACTCTTATGAGTGCAATTATAAAAGCAAAACCACAGGCTGCTAAAGGTCAGTACCTTAGAAGTGTTGTTATAGCTTCTACAATGGGCCCTGGAATTAAGATTAATACAGCTAAAATCAGCGAGTAATTAATTTTATTGCGGCGGTATGGAAAAATGTGTTGACATACATGTATTAATGTGATAATATAATAAGGTCGAATTTGAATACTGCCGTAGACAGCTGGTGCTTTTGGCGTAAAAGCTTTTGCTTGCCAGCCGAGGAATTGTGATTTTGTTAAATCGGGCTTTCCTGTCTATGGGCGGGAAAGCTTTTTTTAATGTATTAAATTTAATATTCTGTTTATGCAGATATATTTGAATTAACATACAGGGAGGTGTAACAATGGCAAAAACAGAAGCTAAGCAAGTTGTAGTTAATGAAATTAAAGACAAGCTTTCAAGAGCTGCATCAGTTGTTGTTGCTGATGCAAGAGGTCTTACTGTAGAGCAGGACACAGCACTTAGAAAGAGCTTAAGAGAAGCAGGCGTTGACTATAAAGTATACAAAAACACAATGGTTACTTTAGCTGTAAAGGATACTCCTTTTGAGGGCCTTGCTCAGTACCTTGAGGGTCCAAGTGCATTCGCTTTCAGCTATGGTGAGGCAACAACAGCAGCCGCTATTCTTGATAAGGCTGTTAAAAACCTTGAAAACCTTGAGTTTAAAGCAAGTGTTATTGAAAATACAGTATATGACGCAGCAGGCACAAAGGCTATTGCCGGTATTCCATCAAGAGAAGTTCTTCTTTCAAGACTTCTTGGAAGCTTCAAGAGCCCTATGTCATCATTTGCTCGTGTTATTAAACAGGTTGCAGAAAAAGACGTTCCAGCAGCAGAATAATGAACGGAACTTATTAATTGAGTATATTTAATTTTATTCGGAGGTGCTAATAATGGCAAAGTTATCAATTGAAGAAATTATCGCAGCTGTTAAAGAGCTTACAGTTGTTGAACTTAACGATTTAGTAAAAGCATGTGAAGAAGAATTTGGCGTTTCTGCAGCAGCAGGCGTAGCTGTAGTAGCAGCAGGCGGCGAAGCAGCAGCAGCAGCTGAAGAAAAGACAGAATTTGATGTAGAGCTTACAGAAGTAGGCGCTGAGAAGATCAAAGTTATCAAAGCTGTTAGAGAAATAACAGGTCTTGGCCTTAAAGAAGCTAAAGAGGCTGTAGACGGCGCTCCTAAGGTACTTAAAGAGGGCGTAGCTAAAGAAGAAGCTGAAGCTATGAAAGCTAAACTTGAAGAAGTTGGCGCTAAAGTTACACTTAAATAATTTATACTTAAAATTATTTAGAATTAAACCCTGTAAACTTATGTTTGCAGGGTATTTTTTTGTTTTAAACATGTTAAAAAACGAATTTAATAAAAAAACGGCGGCCTAAAGCAAAATATAAGCTTTAAACTGCCGAATTTTTATAATTAAATTTTTACAGTTAATTTTCGTACCTGTGTTTCCTGCCGAGTTTGTAGGCAGTAAGTATTATTGCCGTTTCTTCACCTGTCAGCTTTCTTTCAAGGGACTGCTCAAAATAATTAATTAAACCGTGGGTATCGATTTTAACATGGGTTTTCTTTTTAGGCGCTATATCGTTTTCTTTAAACACAGACGGCTCCGGAAGCTCGGTGTATATTTTCTGGAGTATAAGAGATGTGTAATATGCATCGTTTAAAGCATCGTGGAACTTTAAATCCAAATTAATATCAAAGAGCTCAGCGGCATTTTTTAGGCCTATTGTTCCACCTGATGTGGAGTGAAGCAGTTTTGCCGCTACAGGCTGTATATTGATGTATTTTTTTGTTAAGGCGTTTATATCGCATTTAAAATACTTGATATTACGGTAAAGAGATTTAATGTCATCTGTACCCCAAGTGTAAATTATACTGTCTTGGCCTTGAGCAAAATCAACAAAAGCTTCATAGCCTTCCTGAAAGGATGGGCAGTCTTTTAAAATTTCGTCAGTTATGCCTGTTATACGTTCAACAATGGGGTTTATTTTAGGATATATCTGTGGTTTGATTAAAAACGAAAATTCGCCGGTTTTTTCCATATTTTCATTAAGTTTAACGGCACCTATCTGTATTATCTCAAAAGGACATTCTGCGGCAGAGGCATTCGGTTTGCCTTTTTTTGTACTGCTGGATTGATTGAATTCCAAATCAATTACTATATGATTCATAAATACCTCCAATAACGGCTAAAATGCACGTGAAATAATTATAACATTATTCCTCTGCTTATTAAAGAAATATAGCCTTATTTATTGAAAAAACTTTTTAAAAAGGTTATATTTTATTAAAAGGAGTGATTATAATGAGGTTTGATTTTACTGATGAAGATATAAAAAACGAATTAAACAAGGTATACATTGAAGACGACGACGTTCTGCTTACAGGTGAATATATTGAGGGTGAAGGCAAAAAATATGTTCTTACAGGCAGTGCCCTTATAGAAGGTGAAACATACCACGGCTTTGAAACGGAGTTTGAGCTGGAAGATGAAATTGAAAATCCAACAGCCGCTTCTTTAATGTCTGCCGACTGGAAATGGTACGATTATATATGCTGAAAATAAATTTATTTTTTAAGACCGCAAAAGCGGTCTTTTTATATTTTAATAAAAAATTTTCTGTTTATGTATT
>CALWSS010000189.1 GCA_944384255.1 uncultured Clostridia bacterium | reverse complement strand
GGTGTTAAACCAAGATGTCATTTTGAGGATATTACAAGAGCTGACTTTTACGGCTTTGTTGTACCTTTTGCAGCAGCCCTTATGGAGCTTTCTGAAGATACAGGAGTACCTATTAAAATACGAGCCTGTGATACATTGGGTTACGGTGTTACATACCCTGGTTCAGTTCTTCCAAGAAGTGTACCTGGTATTATATATGGTCTTAACCACCATGCCGGTGTTCCAAGTGAGCTTATAGAGTGGCACGGACACAACGACTTTTACCGTGCTGTAAACAATGCTACATATGCTTGGCTTTACGGTGCAAGCAGTGTAAACTGTGCTCTTTTGGGTATAGGTGAAAGAACAGGCAACACACCTCTTGAAGCCATGGTATTTGAATATGCACAGCTTAGAGGAACACTTGACGGTATGGATACAACTGTTATTACAGAAATTGCAGAGTATTTCGAAAAAGAACTTCATTACGATATACCGCCAATGACACCTTTTGTAGGACGCAACTTTAATGTTACAAGAGCCGGTATTCATGCTGACGGAATACTTAAAAACGAAGAAATTTATAATATTTTTGATACACAGAAATTCCTTAACAGACCAGTTAAAATTGCTATTAGCAATACATCTGGTACATCAGGTATAGCACACTGGATTAACACTAACTTCCACCTTAAAGGTGAAGCATGTGTACACAAAAACGACCCTGTTGTTGAAAAAGTATATAACTGGGTTAATGACCAGTACAACGAAGGCCGTGTTACAGTTATAACTGATGAGGAGCTGGAAAGAGAAACTCTTCAGGCTATGAAGGAATTGGATAAGGAAAAGGAATTAAACAATGGAAAGGCAGATGAGTTAAATGAAAATTAAAAACAGTGTTTCATTTAACGTAGACCACAGCAAGCTTACAAGAGGCATTTATCTTTCAAGAATTGACTCTATGGGTGATGTTCATACAGTTACTCTTGATTTAAGAATGAGAGTGCCTTACAAAGAGGAGATTATTTCTAACTGTGAGCTTCATACATTTGAGCATTGTTTTGCTACTGCTGTAAGAAATGTAACAGAAGAATTAGAGAATGTGGCTGTTGCTTATTTCGGACCTATGGGTTGTCAGACAGGTTATTATCTTGTTTTAAACACAACAGAAGCTGACAAAGAAAAATATTTCGGTATGTTTTTTGATATACTTAAAAAATCATGCC
This sequence comes from uncultured Clostridia bacterium, assembly GCA_944384255.1. Taxonomy (GTDB): domain Bacteria; phylum Bacillota; class Clostridia; order Lachnospirales; family Anaerotignaceae; genus Neoanaerotignum_A. Next base: position 3,107 of record CALWSS010000189.1, on the reverse strand, counting down.
AGTATGTTGAAAATATGACTGAAGTTCCAGCTAAAAACGAGCTTCAGTGCGGCAACTGCTATTCATTAGGCGAAATTGATGACGCCAAGAGAGCTGCCAAAGATATGGAAAAGCTTATTGACGAAATGGAAAATCAAAAAGGTTTCCACAAATATCATTTTATAGAGGATTGATTTTAAAACCGTGTATTTTTCAGTACACGGTTTTTTATATGTTTGTCCGAATATAAACTGACTTTGAACATATACTCTATTAGGTGAGAATATGAAAAGGTCAGTTTTATTTTTTTCAGCGGCTGTAGTTTTTTCAATGGCTTTTGCTCCGGCGGCTGTAAACAGTATTTTTTCAAAAGGCCAGAAAGAAATAGTTAAAAATGCACAAGTTATAACTGAAAACAGCCAAAATCAGGAAAACACAGCCGAAAATTCCCAAGTTTTACAAAACAGCGGCCAAAGTGCAGAAATTGAAAACAAAGAGGAGTTTGAAGAATACATAACAGGTGTTGTAGCGGCAGAAATGCCGGCTTTATACGAAACGGAAGCTTTAAAGGCCCAAGCCGTTGCAGCAAGGACTTATGCTATTAGAAACATACAAAACGGCAATACTATTGACGACATGATTAAAAGCGGTGGACAGGCCTATAATTCCATTGATGACATGAAGCAGAAATGGGGCGATAATTTTGATACTTATTACAACAAAATTAAATCTGCCGTAGAAGAAACAAAAGGTGAAATAATGGTCTATAACGGTGAGCCTATACTGGCGGCTTTTCATGCCATTAGCAGCGGCAAAACCGAAACTGCCGAAAATGTATGGGAAAACGATGAGCCCTATTTAAAAAGTGTTGAAAGTCCTATGGATACAACTGCTGAGGATTATACATCTCAAACCGTAATGACTGAGGAAGAAGTTATTTCTAAACTACAGGCAAAAAAACCGGAGCTGTCAGTGGCAAAAGGCGGTTTTGCTTCTCAAACACAGGTTATTGAACGCAGCGAGGCTGGATACATACAGACAATACAAATAGGCAATGTAGTTTTTACCGGCCGTGAGGTTAGGGAGATTTTAGGCTTAAGAAGCAGTGATTTTACAATTACTCAAAAAGGCGACGATGTTATATTTACTACTAAAGGCTACGGCCACGGTGCAGGTATGAGCCAGTACGGAGCCAACTGCTTGGCCCAAGAGGGCAAAAACTACAAAGAAATACTGGAGTATTACTACACAGACATAAGTTTTGAAAAAAGTTATTAGAAATTTACTAAAATCTATTAATAAATAAAAATTAAAAGAATTACCCTAAATGTATAATCAGCGCTTTTAAGGTTAATAATACTTTCGGAGGTGTTGATTATGGGTAAAAGAAAGAAGTACACGGCTATTTTTTCATGCCTTGTGCTTGTGGTTGCTTTAGGCGCCGGAATAGCCGGAAGCATAAGCGCCAAAAAGGAAAATGAAAGGATTAAAGCTCAAAACGAAGCGGCGCTTTTAGAATCTGAAAACCAGACACAAATGGTTGATGTAAACAAAAACGCCAATCCAAACGGCGTTGATTATAAAAATCCTGATGACGCCAGCAATGTAAAGAATTATTATGAGGATTTGGACAAAGTAAGCGATGACGGAGCCGAAGACCCGGATAAAACCGAAAGCAAGAGCAGTGAAAACACAAATGGCAATGATAACAAGACTCAGAACAAAGATACAACAGTAAAACCGGATGAAACAAATAATTCCCAAGACACAAATAACGAGTCGGCTTATGCTGATATGGATAATGAGGAATTTGCTTTAGCCGATACACCGGATGCAAAGCCTGTTTTTAACTGGCCCCTTGAAGGTGATATTGTAATGGATTTCAGCTCAGATGCACTTGTATATGATGCAACTCTTGAGCAGTACAGAACAAACGACTGCATTTGTATTTCAGCTCCACAGGGAACGGCTGTAAAGGCTGCTGCCGATGGCACTGTGGAAAGTGTTTCTTATGACGACGAAAACGGATATACTGTTACTGTTTTTCACTCCAATGGCTGGCGGACTACATACGGCCAGCTTAGTGAAGATACTGCCGTAAGTCAGGGAGACATTGTAAAAGCCGGAGATATTATAGGCACAATAGCTCCGCCTACTAAATACAGTGTTGCCCTTGGTGACCATTTAAGTTTTGCCGTACTTGAAAATGATACAGCCATTGACCCTAAAGTGGCTTTGGCACAGTGAGTGTTAAATTTTGAATTAAAAAATACGTATCTTTTATTTAAAACCAAAAGATACGTATTTTTTTATTTATTTTTTCTTATTTTTTATTTTACTTTTTGCTTTGTCTAATTTATTATACTTTGCTTTTTTAGGTTTATTATCAACAGGCTTTTTACGTATTGAATAGCCGAAAGAGCCTAACTTTTCACCAAGAGCAAAATATTCACCGTGAGAATAGCAAACCGGGTTTGACTTATTAAAATGGAATTTACCTGTTTTATCAAAGTATTCATCACTTACATCAACGGCTACAACTTCTGCTAAAAACATGTGATGTGAGCCCAGAGGTATTATTTCCTTTACCTTACATTCTATGTTTACAGGACTTTCGTATATAATGGGAGCAGATATTTTTGCACTTGGTGCAGCAGTTAAATTCATTTGAGAAAATTTATCTACTTCAGAGCCGCTTTTTACTCCGCAGAAGTCACAGGCTTTAACAAGGTTTTTGGTTGTAAGGTTTATAACAAATTCCCCGGTCTGTTTAATTATATTATATGAATATCTTTCAGGCCTAAGCGAAATATAAGTCATAGCCGGGTTTGTGTTTACAGTGCCTGTCCAAGCAACAGTTATTATATTTTTAATGCCCTCTAATGTGCCGCAGCTTACCATTACAACCGGTGCCGGGTATACAAGGGTTCCGGCTTTCCATACCTGTTTTGACAAAAATACCACTCCTTAAAATTTAGTCAATGATATTTTATTTGTATGTGTAAGTTTTGTAAAGGTATTTTGTTATTGAAAAGAGATGTTTTTTAAAGTAACATATAGTTTAATGAGTATAACAATTGGTTTTGGAGGAAAATATGGAGCTTCCTTTATTTTATAAAGAAAAAATG
>CALWSS010000188.1 GCA_944384255.1 uncultured Clostridia bacterium | reverse complement strand
AATTAATTTAAAAGTTTTTACCAAAAATATATCTAAGCTGGAAAAAGTATTTTATGCCATAAAATAATGTCACTAAAACTGAATAATACAAATGTAAATAAACTGCCAAGTAGCTTATGAACGGTAGCAAGTAAACAGATGTTTTGGTTTATATTCACATTTTGTTCAGCTTAACTTTTTTAAGGCTTTGTTTATTTAATGCTTTTACTAAAAAATTTATCGGATTATATACAATAAATGTCTTTTTAATTATGCAACAAATTATTATGTATGAGTAATTATTAATTTATATATATTTATCAGATAAAATTACAAAAGCCGCCCACAATTTAGACGGCTTTATTTTAATTAGTTTCAGAACATTAATTTTTATCCGTCTGAATATAAATTAGTTTTTGTACAAATACCTGAAGCACTCCATAAGAAAATAGAACAGTTCAGCAGAGTACATCTGCCCGTCAGCGCCTATGCCTACATTCTTGTTGCCGTTCCACCAGTTAAAATAACTGTAGTCTGGTATAATGTCAGTTTCAACCAACTGTGGGAAATATGTTTCTTTCCAAAGCTTTAAATCATTTTGTCTTAAATTAATAGTAAACTGCTGATTTCTTGTATCATAAAAATAGTCTATATATTTTTCAAGCATATCAGAGCATTGGCTTATTAATTTAGTAATAGTGCTTTGCGGCTTTTTACCGCTTGACGTATATAAATACTTATAACATCTATACAGAAAATTATAATATGCCATAGACAAAAATGTCCCGTTATTTCCTATTCCCTCACCTTTTTGGCTTCCGTCAGCGAAGAAAAACAAATCATCCAAAATAACACCTGTTGGCACAAGGGCAGGATAAATAGTGTTTTTCCACGTTGACATATCTTCACTATTAAACGATACATAGGTATAAAAATCCACATCACACATTTCAGACTCATATTTTTCAAGTAAATTAACAGCTTCGCTTACAATTGAAATTGTATCACTCATTAAGTATCACCTCTTTTATTATATTTTAACCTTACTGCATGCATCAACAACAGCTTTAACTTCCGAAATTTCTTTATCCATACTGTCTTTTAATTCATCAGAAAGTACAATATCCGTTTCATTTGATGTATAGCATAACACATTATTTTCTTCATTAAAATCAAATTTATATCCCAAAAAATCAGTGAAACTACACTCTACCGACAAATCAGAAGAAATGTCATTCATAGGAATTTTATTATATTCTCCCATGTAAAAATCATAGTAAGCCTTTGCTAAATTATGAGTTCTATAATTATTGGCTACATAAGGGTCCATTGATGTGCCAAAGTTTTTCCAATAATCATAAACTCCATAAAACTCCTGCATTTGAACTTTACATCTTGAAGATGCTTCCATTAAAGAATCAAAGTTTTTATCCCATTTTTCAATTTCGTCTGCTTTAGCTTTTTTCAAATCGGCTATAAGAGTTTTTGTTTTTCCAAAATCAGATATGGAATTTTTAATTTCATCGCTTAAAGTTTTGGCTCTGCTTACATTATTTGCTGTAAAATGGCTTTCGTAAGTCTTTGTACTTACATAATTAATTGTTATATGCTCATTGTCTATCTCTTTGTGAAGCTCAATCCATTTTTTTAATGGACTGTTATCATTAAAGCTTAAATTAAAAGCAATACCTGGATATACTAAAAAATAAGAACTATTTCCTAAGAATTCAGCCTGTTCTTTCGTTACTTCCTGATCTTTTTTAATGTTGCTGTACTGCTTATTATCTGTATTTGAAATAAATGAATTAAAATTACTTATGGCATCATCTAAAGAATAATCAGAAATGTAATTATAATCAAGAAATCTAATTGAGTCTATATCTTCATTAACTGAACTTAATATCTTGGATAAATTTTCTATTTTAGTTCTTAAATCATTTAAGTCGTGTGCTGAACGGTAACGTGTTACTTCTTTAGTCTGAACATTATCTCTGCTTTGGAGCTTAAGCAAAACATCATAATACGGTACAAAACTTGACATTTCGTCAAATATATCAGGCATAGACATTTTCATAATATCTTCAGCCAAACTTTCACATGTATTTTCATCTTGTTCAGCTATCTGCTCAGCATTAGTTACATTTTCTTCTTCAAATTTCATTAATTGAGATTTAACATCTGTACCCTTTTGATATAAACTTTCAAAATAGCTTTTAAACTCGTTAAACTCATCAGAATTTAAAATTGTAAGACTGCTTGTATTAAAACATCCATAAATTCCAACTGGGTCATCTGTCTTAATCGCTTTATAATTGTGTCAGCCAAATCGCCTTTATCTGTAAAATCAGTCTGTTTAGGGTATCCGTTTCCTCCGCCTGCCATAAAGCCATTCATGGCAACAGTATAAGTTTTGTCATCTTCAACAAGTTTGCCGTTACTTTCATAAAGGCACAAAAGCTGTTGTTCCTTAGAACCGGCACTTTTAGGCGTTGTTACAGCATACATTCCGTAAAACTGAGGAAATGAGTCTTTATCCTGAACAAGTGCATTTTCAAGCATTGTCTTTAACTGACTGCCTTTCATATCAACTGTAACGGCACTGTCTAAAAACGGAAAATTATCATACATGTTTCTTAATGAAATATCGCCTTTTGGCAGGCTTGAACGTATACCGCCGGAATTAAGTAACGCTATATCAGCATTAGTTTCTTCCGCTAATGCTTTGGCAAATAATCTGCCTAAAGGTGTGCTTTGACTCTTTATATTTCTGTCAGTAAAGGCTATAGGCAAACTGTTAATCTCCAAATTTGTTTTGCCGGAAACTGCTTTAATTTTATTTTCTATGTTTGCAACCTTGTCTTTAACATCCTGCGAATCAGTATAGTTTTTTAATGTATTTTTTTAACAAGTTGGTAGCCCTTGTTTGGGATATGGAAAGAGCCTTTGCTATCTGCCGTGTGGTTTTATATTTCTTATAAGCTTTCTTAATTATTTTTGCTTCATATTCTTCTATAGCCTCGTCAAAAGATGAATTTAAAGCTATATCCTCCCTTATATTTTCATTTTGGTAAGCAAATACATCTGACGGCAAATCTGACGGTTCAATTTCAAAATTTTCTGTAATTACAACCATACGCTCTATAATATTGCTTAACTCTCTTATATTGCCTCTCCATGCGCTTGATTTAAGAATTTCAACTGCTTTATGTGAAATTTCGTGAGATATGCTGTATTTTTTTGAATATTTATTTAGAAAATAAAATATTAAAGGCTCAATATCTTCTTGTCTTTCTCTTAATGGCGGAATATAAATTTCAAATACTTTTAATCTGTAATACAAATCCTCTCTAAATAATCCTGTTTCGCATAATTTCTGCAAATCTCGATTTGTAGCAGCTATAATTTTAATATCTACGTGAACAGGTTTATTTGAGCCGACAGGGAAAAATGTTTTTTCTTGTATTACTTGAAGCAGTTTAGCTTGAATGGCATAAGGGATTTCGCCTATTTCGTCCAAAAGAACGGTTCCGCCTACAGCCGTTTCCAAAATGCCTTGCTTTCCATTAATGCTTGCGCCTGTAAACGCACCTTTTTTATAGCCGAATAACTCCGATTCCAGAAGCTCGGCAGGGATTGCCGAACAGTTAATGCTTACAAAAGGCTTATCCTTTCTTGAACTGTGGTCATGAATATATTTAGCCAGCATTGTTTTGCCTGTTCCAGATTCTCCCGTAATTAAGCATATAGAATCTATATCGCTTAGTTTTTCCGCAATTCTCAGGCATTTTTTCATTGATTCACTGGCACAGATAATATCAGAATAATCAAAAGGATTTTCTTCATACTCATTCTGTATTAAAATATTATCAAAAAGTTTGTCCCTTACACTCATTGCCACAAATTTTATTTCACCGTTCTCATCAAAAATAGGTGTAGCGATATTAAACAGTTCAACTCCAATGTTGGAATACTGGCGAATTGCATATATTTTTTTGCTTTTGTAGACTGTAGGCAAAACAGAAGGCTCCCAAAATTTCAGCA
>CALWSS010000187.1 GCA_944384255.1 uncultured Clostridia bacterium | reverse complement strand
ACGACTTAAAGCCTTAAGATATGCATATTCCGGCCCTAATGTTATGATATTATAATCATAATCTAATTTTGCCCATAAGCTATATAAGTATTTAATAAAATACCTATATCATGTTGAAAAATTTTATACTAATTGCTATAATAAATCGAAATTTATACTACCTGCCGGTATTAAGGAGGCACAAAAACATGCTTATGGCTTTAGATGTAAGCAATACAAATATTGAAATAGGCATTCTTAACGGCTATGACATAAAAGCCAGATTTAAAATGTCTACAAACACTACTCAAACATCAGACGAAATAGGCAACATGATATATAAATTCTGTGCTTTTGAAAATGTTGACATATCAAAGCTTGAAAATATAATTATTTCTTCCGTAGTGCCAAATATAATGTACTCTCTTACCCATGGCCTTAAAAAATATTTCTGCATAGAGCCTATGGTGGTTAATTCTCATATAAAAACAGGCATAAAACTTGATATGGAGTACCCTTCCCAGTTAGGCAATAACCGACTTGTAAACCTTGCGGCGGCATATCATTTTTATGGCGGCCCGGCTATAGTAATAGATTATTCCACAGCCACCACATTTGACGTATTGGATAAAAACGGCTGTTTTATAACAGGCATTACTGCCCCGGGTATTGATATATGTGCTTCGGCACTTTACAAAAAAACGGCTCAGCTGCCTAAAATAGAGCTTAAAAAACCGGATAGCATTTACTGCCGCAATATGGTTGAGTGCATACAGGCCGGCATATATTACGGCCATGTAGGTGAAACACAGTATATTGTAAACCGCATAAAAAAAGAGCTTGGCTATGACGATGTTAAGATTATAGCTACCGGGGGCTTTGCCAGAAGCATAGACTGTGCCAACCACTTTTTTACATATTACGACCCGTACCTTTCTTTTAAAGGCATGCGTCTTTTATACGACATGAACAAAGACGAAAAGGAGGGGAAATAATATGCTGCTTGTAGTTGATGTAGGCAACACAAACATGGTTATCGGCTTATATAAAGATGACAAGCTAATGAGAACATGGCGTATGAATACCCAAACTGCCCGTACTTCGGATGAAATAGGCATTATAATAAATTCATTCTTTAAAGATGACAACATAGACCTTAAAGAGATAACCGGCGCCATAATAGCCTCTGTTGTGCCTAATATAATGTATTCCCTTACCCACAGTATAAAAAAATATATAGGCATTGAGCCTATGGTGGTTTCTGCTGATATGGATTTAGGCATTACAATAGTAAGGGACAATCCAAAAGAATGTGGTGTAGACAGAATAGTTGATATAGTAGCTGCCAAAGAGCTTTACGGCACACCTGCCATAGTTATTGATTACGGCACAGCCAATACATTTGATGTTATAAACGAGAAAAACGAGTTTATAACAGGCTTTATAACAGCCGGTGTTAAAATATGTGCCGATGAGCTTTACAACCGCTCTGCACAGCTTCCTAAAGTAGAGCTTGTAACACCTAAAAGCATTATGGCAAAAGATACCGTTACAAGCCTTCAAATAGGCATTGTAGCCGGCAGAATAGGCGAAACTATAGGCATTATAGAAGCCTTAAAAGAAGGCCTTAATATACCTAATGCCAAAGTTATTGCAACAGGTGGACTTGCCAATGTAATAGACCCTAACAGGGAAATATTCGATGTTTACGACCCTGTTTTAACACTTACAGGCATTAAAATACTTTATGACAGAAACAAAAAATAATTAATATAATTAATAAGCACAGTATTTTGCAAAATATGAATACTGTGCTTTTTATTTTTGCAAATTTAGCTAAAAAAGCGGCGCCTTTTACCGGCGCCGCAAAATTATTTTTTATTTTTTAGTTTTTAATTACATCATACCGCCCATTCCGGCACCGCCTGCTGGTGCAGCTGGTGCATTTTTGTCTGGGAATTCAGCAACAACAGCCTCTGTTGTAAGGAATGTTGAAGCAACTGATGTAGCGTTCTGTAAAGCACTTCTTGTAACCTTTGCAGGGTCAACAATACCGCTTTCAACCATGTTTACATATTCTTCTGTAAGAGCGTTGAAACCAATATCTCCGGCTTTTTCTTTTACATTGTTTACAATTACAGAGCCTTCAAGACCTGCATTTGCTGCAATCTGTTTCATAGGCGCTTCAAGAGATTTAAGAACAATCTGAGCACCTGTCTTTTCATCGCCTGAAAGTGATTCAACAAGTTTTTCAACTACAGGCATAGCGTGGATATATGTTGTACCGCCGCCGGCAACAATACCTTCTTCTACGGCTGCTCTTGTAGCTGCAAGGGCATCTTCCATACGAAGTTTCTTTTCTTTCATTTCTGTTTCTGTAGCAGCACCTACTTTAATAACAGCTACACCGCCTGCAAGTTTGGCAAGTCTTTCCTGAAGTTTCTCTCTGTCAAAGTCAGATGTTGTTTCTTCAATAGCTGTCTTAATCTGAGCAACTCTGCCGGCAATTGCGTCTTTGTCGCCTGCACCGTCTGTAATAATTGTGAGTTCTTTCTCAACTCTAACTGTTCTTGCACGACCAAGCATATCAAGTGTAGCATCTTTAAGCTCAACGCCAAGCTCGCTTGAAATTACCTGTCCGCCTGTAAGAATAGCTATATCCTCAAGCATAGCTTTTCTTCTGTCGCCATAACCAGGAGCCTTAACAGCAACGCATGTAAAAGCACCTCTTAATTTGTTAAGTACAAGTGTTGCAAGAGCCTCGCCCTCAATGTCCTCAGCTATAATAAGGAGTTTAGCGCCTGTATTTACAATCTGTTCAAGTATAGGAAGTATTTCCTGAATGTTGGAAATCTTCTTGTCTGTAATAAGGATATATGGGTCTTCAAGAACAGCAACCATTTTTTCCATATCTGTTGACATGTAGCTTGAAAGATAACCTTTGTCAAACTGCATACCTTCAACAAGCTCAAGCTCTGTGTTCATTGTTTTAGCTTCTTCAACAGTAATTACACCGTTGTTTGTAACTTTTTCCATAGCGTCAGCAATCATTTCGCCAACTTTTTCATCACCTGAAGAAATAGCTGCAACTCTTGCAATGTGGTTCTTTGTTGTAACAGCCTGGCTCATTTTCTTGATTTCTTCAACTACAGCATCTGTAGCTTTCTGCATACCTTTTCTAAGTATAATAGCGTTAGCACCTGCTGCAACGTTTTTAAGGCCTTCCTGAATCATAGCCTGTGCAAGTACAGTAGCTGTTGTTGTACCGTCGCCGGCTACATCGTTAGTCTTTGTAGAAACCTCTTTAACAAGCTGAGCGCCCATGTTCTCGTATGGATCTTCAAGCTCAATATCTTTAGCTATTGTAACACCGTCGTTTGTAATAAGCGGTGACATGAATTTTCTGTCAAGAACAACGTTTCTTCCTTTTGGTCCAAGTGTTACCTTTACTGTATCAGCAAGTTTGTTAACGCCTGCTTCCATTGCTTTTCTTGCTTCTGTTCCGTATAAAATCTGCTTAGGCATTTCAAATTCCTCCTCAAAAACTTAAATATATATCAAATAAATAAGTTGTAATCAAATTAATTAAATTTATAATCAGTCTTCAACAATGGCTAAAATCTCGTTCTGTCTAACAATAATAAGTGTTTCGCCGTCAATTTTGATTTCTGTTCCGGAATATTTTGAGTAAATAATCTTGTCGCCGACTTTAACCTGCATTTTAACTTCTTTGCCGTCAACCATACCGCCAGGACCTACAGCTATAACCTCAGCCTCCTGTGGTTTTTCTTTGCTCTGTGTAGGAAGTACTATTCCTGATTTTGTCTTTTCTTCAGCTTCCATCTGTTTAATAACTACTTTATCTCCCAATGGTATAATTTTCATTTCGTATTACCTCCTAAAACGATATTTATATAAAATCAGTTTATTTCACTTTATTAGCACTCACTCAACTCGAGTGCTAATCATTAACATTATATTATCTGCATAACGCTTTTTATGCAAATATAAATATTTTAAAATATATAGATTTAAAATAAATTAATTGAATTTTATAGCATTTTTTCTTTAAATTTCTTTTATTTACTATTATTTTCTTTTATTTTATTTGAATTTCTTAAAATCAAAATTTTTTAGCCTTTAAAACAGCATTTAATATAAAAATTACTCTTAAAACTTTATACTTATTTATTGCCAAATATTCCAATATTTATTCAAATGGCATATTTCTTTATGTGTATTAAATATTTTGTTGATTAAAAATTTTGTATCAAGCCACTGCAAATATATAACCTTAATAAATATTATTATATTTACAGTATTTTTTTACATTTACATCACTAAGCCGTCACAATTTAAATTTATAATCTGGTGTGAAATATTAAAAATCATAATAAGTATTTTCGGCATTATTACGTAATTAAACATCCCTTTGAGGAAGATAAGGAGCAAAAAAAAAAAAAAAAAAAAATGTATCTTAAATTATTATTGGATTTAGTAATGTTAATTGTATTAGTCCTGCTTTTTAGAAAAGATAACTTTGGTCTGGCATTTCATGAAATTGCAGGTCTGTCCCTTTTATGTGCCTTTGCAGTCCACATAATTTTAAACTGGCGCTGGGTAAAACAAGTAACATGCCGTTTTTTTACTGAAAATATTAATATCCGTACAAGAATTAAGTATTTAATAAATTTCGGGCTGTTAGTCTGTTTTATAATAATAGGTATTTCCGGCATATTAATGAGTCATGTATTGTTCCATTTTTCCATTGCCGGCAACTGGAAAACACTCCACTATTTTTGCAGTGCACTTGCCATAATATTGTTAGGTATTCACTTGGGGCTTCATTTAACTATGATTGGCGGCATAATTAAAAGCCATATACACATTAACAGTGTTTTAAGAAAAACCATTTTATGTTGCTTGGCCTGTGCAGTTGTAGTTATAGGCATATACTCAATACCTGCAACATCATTCAGCCGCTATCTTACAATGCCGTTTCAAACTGAATCATACAGCAAAAACACTCCACCAACTGATTTTAAAAACGAAGCTCAGGATATTGAAAACAACGACCGTAGTTTAAAATCACCAGATGAGTATACAGAAAAGCAAACACCCGATGAAAACATGGAGCAGTCGGGAACAGATAATATAAGGCCGGACAAAAGAGAAAAAGATGATATGAAATCAGGCATAAATATTTTAACAGTTATATCAAAATCGTTGCAGTATGCTTCACTGTGTTTTCTTATTGCCTTTTTTACATGGGGCATTGAGTATTTGCTTTTTATCAGATATAATAAGAACGGGAAAACCGCATGAAAACAGATTAACTGAATATTTATAAAAACATAAATTATGCCAAAATTACGGCCGTTAAAGAAGCACAATTTACAGCATATTTTGTTAGCATTTATCAGTTGTTTGAATGACTTAAGGCTGCTCCCAATAATTAAATTACAAATTAACGGAGTGATATTATGGAACTTTCATTTAAAGGCAAAACAGTTGTTATAACAGGCGCTTCAGAAGGAATAGGCTTTGCCTGTGCAGAAGTTTTCGGAAAACTTGGTGCCAATGTGGCAATATGTGCCAGAAACGTTGATAAATTAAAAGACGCCGAAAACAAGCTTAAAGCCCAGTCAATTAATGTATACAGCCAGAGCTGTGATGTTTCAAAATCAAAAGAGCTTCTTTCATTTGCCGATAATGCCGAAAAAACTTTCGGCTCAATAGATGTATTTATAAGTAATGCCGGTTACATGCCTTTTTCACTTGTAAAAGATATGAGTGAGGATTTGTGGGACACTGTTATAGACACTAACCTTAAATCAGTATTTATAGGCGGCAAAATTGCTTATGAAAAAATGCGTCAGAAAGGCGGAGTGCTTATAAATGCTTCATCATTTGCCAGTGTAATTCCGTCTGTAGGCTATACAGCCTATGCGGCAGCCAAAGCCGGTGTAAGCTCCATGACACGTACAATGGCTTCAGAGCTTGCACCATACAACATACGTGTTTTAGGCTACATACCAGGTCTTATAGATACTGCCCTTACAAAGGAATCACAAGAAATAAACGGTGACAAACTCCTTGAGCCTATTTCTGCCCGCCGCTTTGGCAACCCTTATGATGTAGCCAATGTAATAGCATTTATGGCTTCCGATATGGCCGGATACATGACAGGCACATGTATAGAAATAACAGGCGGCAAGTTTGCCACACAAAACCCTATGAAAGCATGGGAATTAAAATAAATCTGCAAAACATTTAAAAACAAACTAAAAGCTGAGGCAATAAAACCTCAGCTTTTTTATTAATTAAACGAAATTTGCATAAGCTCAGCCAATTTTTCCGGCGACTGACTGAAATTTTTAATATCTGTTTTTAAATAATCATCTGCCATTTCTATAGTATAAAAACCTGTTCGTTTTCCGCCGTTTTCAATAGGATATTCCCACTGTACTTCACCGGCATTATCTATAAGAGCAAGTATAAAAAGAGAATATTTTTCCATTTGTGAGTTTAAATACTGCTCCTGATTTTCATTTACGGCATTTTCAAAAACAAGCTTAATGGAATACGGCTCACTGCTTGTTTGAAGCTCTGTTGTAAAATGTCCTAAATCGTACCCTATGCCTAAAGCGCCCAAAACACGGCCGTCTGCCACATTATCGCCTATGTATTGGTTTTTAACAGCAAAAAGCTCCTTTGGTATGAATTTTTCTATTTCTTCTTTCAGCTCATCAGGGCTTTTGTTGCTTACTGCCACTTTTAAAGCTACAGTCATGTCATTTTCCGCTATTAAATACTGGTAATTGTAAAAACTGCCCTGAATGCTTTCACACGGTACAGGCCGTATGCCGTTATTTACGTTTTCTGCCATACTAACAGCAAATAAAGCCGTATCCTTATCCTTGCCTTGGGCTTTTCCTGTACTTTCACCTAAAAATTTTGTAATGTATGAATAATAGTTGTTTGGAATAGGAATATTTATTTCGCTGTATTCTCCGCCTTGCCCCAAAGCCAAATCAACTGTTTTTGTATCGTTATTAACACCTTTAAACAATAAATTAAAACGGCCTTTTCTGTTATTAAGGCTCTGTGAATAAATTACATATCTGCCCTTTAAAGAGCCTTTATAAAAAACTTCTCCGTAAAAAGCAACTGACTTTGTGCCTAAAGGTGCTGTATACTCATACTCAACATCAGATGTATTATTTTGAACAGAAACAGGTGTATATTTAACTTTCCATCCGGTAAACGGGTCGGCTCCAAGTATTACAAAAACAACAGAACATACTAAAACGGCTAAAATCCCTACTGTCATTTTAGGCTTTTTAAACATAAGAATATTTTTAATTCGGCTTTTAACTCCGCTTTCCCCAAAAGACACCGGAGAAGGCACTTTCGGCCTTTTATTCATTGCAAAAGACAGCAAAAGAGAACTGTACTTCTTTTTGGCTTCTGCTCCCAAAAGCCGTATCACTTTTTCGTCACAGCTCATTTCCATGTCTTTTTCAAACAAATAATAAGAAATCCATACAAAAGGATTGAAAAAATGCATGCAAAGCAGTATATATGCCAAAAGCTTTAATATATTGTCTTTTCTTTTTATATGGTATTTTTCGTGAAGTATTATAAAATCCTCGTCACTTTTTTCAAGCTGAAAAGGAATGTATATTTTAGGCCGTATAAAGCCCAGAACAAAAGGCGAAGCTATATTATCACAGTAATAAATATTATTTTCTTTCTTAACGGCAAACTTTACTTTATTTAAAGTTTTAATATACATATAAATACCGTAAAAGGCCAAAGCCAAAACTCCGGAAATATAAACATAAACAGCAATCTGTTCCAAACTTATGCCGGAACTGACAGTGTTTTGAACAGCCGCTGTATTTGTGTTTAAAACATCTGCATTAAAATTATTTTGTGCCGCTGTAACCCCTGATGACGGTATAACATTATTTATATAATAAACTCTATCCGGCAGAGTGTTAAAAAGACTGACAGCCGACTCAAAAGATACGGGACACATAAGGCGAAATGCCAGCACGGCCCAAAGAGCAAAAGAATAGCTTTTAGGCAGTTTTTTTATTAAAAATCTTACGGCTAATATAAAAATTACAACAAATACCGACTTATAAGAAAGAGAGCAAACTGTGTAAAACAAATCCTTTATAACAGTCATAAAATCACTCCTCGCTGTGTTCGTCTATAAGCTTTTTAATCTCCTGAGCTTCTTTTTGTGAAATTTTTCTGCCTTTAAAAAACGCCGCCATTAAATCCGGCAGAGAGCCGCCGAATGTACGGTCTACAAAATAATCAGTTTCTTCTGCCTGAACTTTTTCTTTAGGCACAATAACGCTTACAACGGCATTTTTATTTTCGATTATTCCTTTTTCAGCAAGTTTTTTAATAGCCGTATAAACAGTGGACTTTTTCCAGCCAAGTTTATCACGGCATATTTCCACAAGCTTTCCAGAGCCTATGGGAGCGTTGTCCCAAACAACAAGCATAAATTTGTAATCACTGTCGCATAATCTAAAATTATCCATAACTTCCTCCTTTGGTCTATAGTTATCGACCTAAGTTAAGTCTATAACAACCGACCAAATTTGTCAATGTATTATTTATTAATTTTTAGAAACACTAAATTA
>CALWSS010000186.1 GCA_944384255.1 uncultured Clostridia bacterium | reverse complement strand
GCAGCGTAACAGGCAAAACGAGCTATCTTATTAATAACGATGCTTTTTCTCAATCGTCTAAAAACAAAAAGGCAGCAGAGCTTTCTGTTCCTGTTATTACTGAAAACGAATTTATTGAAAAGTTTATAAAATAATTTATAAAAAATTTATAAAAATAGTTGTTTTTAGGAAGGGGTGTTTGTATGAATAAAAATAGTGCTTTTCTTACTGATTTAAAAGCTGAGGACATAACTTTAACTGGAAATTCTCTTGTTCCGGAATTTAAATCTGATGTTTTGGAATACAAATATTTTGTTCAAAGCGATATTTACGGTGTTAAATTATATCCAATAGCTGAAAATGGAACTGAAATATTTGTAAATAACCAAAAGGTTACAGATAACAACGGCATTCTCATAAAACTTAGTCAGGATTATGAGTCTTACGGCATTGATTACAGCCAAGAAGTTGAAGTAAAAGCTGTAAACAGAAATGATGAAACTGTTTATAGCATAGAAATTATAAGAGAAAACGCTTCTGAAATTTATAATGCTTTTAAACCGTATGTTTTTAATGATGAAACGACAGGTCTTAAAATGCCTTATGAGTTATACCTTCCTAAAAATTATGGCAATGGTAAAAAATATCCGCTTGTTTTTGCCCTTCATGGTGCCGGACAAAGACTCCAAAGTGTGGATATGGTTTTAAAACGCTATGAAAGTGCCACTGTTTGGGCTAAAGATTCTGAAAAAGGAATTAATGAATGTATTGTTCTTGCTCCGCAGTGTGCAGAGGCTAATGGAATAGGCTGGACATACTTTATGAAATATCTTGACTTTGGTGATGAAAATGCCGAAAGTTATAAATTTACAAAGTGGGGAATATCAGCTTATAATCTTTTGCAGAAAATAAAAAATAAATATGATGTAGATTTAAAAAGAATTTATATGACAGGTGTTTCTATGGGCGGTTTTGGTACTTTTGAAATGGCTGTTGAGCACCCGGAAGAATTTGCAGCTATAGTGCCTGTTTGCGGCGGCGGAAACCCTGAAACAGTTAAAAATTTAAAAGATATTCCTATTTGGGTTTTTCATGCAATAGATGACCCGGAAGTAAATTATGAAAAATGGTGTGTACCTACATTAAAAGCTCTTGATGAAGCCGGAGTTGATTACAGAAAAACAATATATGAAAGCAGCAAAGTTTTTTATCCTTCGGGACATTTTTCTTGGACACCGGCTTATGCCAACAAAGAAATGAGAAACTGGCTTTTTGAGCAAGTGAAGAAATAAATTAAAGAGTCCTTTTGTGGACTCTTTTTTTATGCAGCGTTATTAAGATTATAGGAATGAGGTTAAATTTGGAATGGGGATAAAGAGCGACAAAAGTTTTATATTGTTAATATAACGCCGCAATATGAACTTGAATTTAGATACAATATTCGGATAAAATACTGTGCAAAGCAGAAGATGAACTTGTATGGCTTCGGGCTATTTTTATGTCATATTTTTTGGCTGTCTGTACGGCACTTTTTACCATAATATGAGAAACCGTACTTGTGAATAAAACTATAAGGTCGGGATTACCTATATGTGATTTAAAATTGCCCGGAAGCTGGGTGAAAACTTTTGCTTTACAGTTGTATTGGTTACAAACATCTTTATACTGACGTGCCATTCTGTCATTTCCGCCTACTATTACTACACTCATATTATACCTCCTTAAATTAAAGTTACCTATTGCTAACTAAAAGAATAATAACATTTTTAGTTATCTATGTCAATATAAAACTAACTTATGAAAATAAAAATTAACTAAATATAACTAAATTTAGTTTTTGTATTGACAAATCATAACTTTAATGGTAATCTGTTTTCTGTTAGATAAAACTAATAATAGTTATATATACATAATAAACTGTCAAAGGAGCTGATTTTATGCCTTTAACAATGGCCAAAATAGGAGATGAAAACAAAATTAAAAGAATAAGCGGTAAAGAAGACATAAGACATTTTTTGGCTAATCTTGGTTTTGTTGAAGGAGGTATTGTTAAAGTAGTTACTTCAATAAAAGGAAATGTTATTGTTGAGGTTAAAGGCTCAAGAGTAGCTGTAAGCAGCCAAATGGCAGGTAAGATTTATATTTAATTTTAGGAGGAGTTTAATTATGACTTTAAAAGATGCTGCCGTAGGAAGCAAGGTTAAGGTAGTAAAAATAGAAGGTCAGGGGGCGGTTAAAAGACGTATCATGGATATGGGAATTACAAAAGGTATTGAAATTCTCATTAGAAAAGTTGCTCCTTTAGGCGACCCGGTTGAAGTTACTGTCAGAGGTTATGAGCTTTCAATTAGAAAAGCTGATGCTCAGATGATAACGGTTGAATAAATTTTTTTGCTACATGATTAGCATAAACTAATAAATATTGTTTTAATATAAAATATATTATATAGTTACAATTAGTAAGGGGGACATTGTAATGATTAAAATCGCTCTTGCGGGTAACCCGAACTGCGGTAAAACAACGCTTTTTAATGCTCTTACAGGCTCGAACCAGTATGTAGGTAACTGGCCGGGGGATACGGAAGAGAAAAAAGAGGGTCGACTTAAAGGCAATAAAGATACAGTAATAGTTGACCTTCCTGGTATATATTCTCTTTCACCTTATACTCTTGAAGAGGTTATAGCCAGAAATTATCTTATTTCTGAAAAACCTGATGCCATACTTAATATACTTGACGGAACAAATATTGAACGTAATCTTTATTTAACAACTCAGCTTACAGAACTTGGCATACCTGTTGTTATAGCCGTAAATATGATGGATGCTGTTAGAAAAAGTGGAGATTTTATTAATACTGCTGAGCTTTCTAAAAAGACAGGCTGCAAAGTAATAGAGATTTCCGCTCTTAAAGGCGAAAATGTAATGGAAGCAGCACAAGAAGCCGTAAAAGTAGCTTTAAGCAAAAAGGCTACGATTCCACAGCATACTTTTAATGCAGAAGTAGAAGAAATACTTGATAATATAGAAGAAAAAATAACTGATGTTCCTAACGAGCAAAAAAGATTTTTCGCTATAAAGCTTTTTGAAAGAGATGATAAAATAAAAAGCCTTATGAAAAATCCTCCAGATGTTGAAAAACTTATTATTGAGGCTGAAGAAAAGTTTGATGATGACAGCGAGAGTATAATAACAAACGAAAGATATGTTTATATATCATCCATAATTAAAAGCTGCTACACTAAAAAGAGCAAAGAGAAGCTTTCAACATCAGACAAAATAGATAAAATAGTTACAAACAGAATACTGGCTCTGCCTATATTTGCTGTTGTAATGTTTATTGTTTATTATATATCTGTTACTACAGTAGGAACGATTGCAACTGACTGGGCAAACGACGGTGTGTTTGGTGACGGTTGGTTCTTTTTAGGCCAAGGTTCGGCAGCATACAGTGAGGCATCAGATGAATACAGCACAGCTCAGACAGAAATTGAGGCGTTTTTATCTGCTGCTGAGGAAGCTGGGCTTGATATAGAAGCTTCTGACTTTGTTAAGCAGGCTGAGGCTGCACAGATTACAGGAGAAGCTGAATTTTATGATGATAACGGAAATATTGAAAAAACAGTAAATGTTGATTCTGCTTTATATTCACAGGCATTGGAAGTAGAAGAACCTAATCCTTCGGATTTTGGTCCATATATACCTGGCATACCTGTTTTAGTTGAAAATTTGCTTGTTTCAATTAATTGTGCTGCATGGCTCCAGGATTTAATACTTAACGGAATTATTGCCGGTGTTGGCGCTGTTTTAGGATTTGTGCCTCAGATGTTCGTGCTTTTTGCATTTCTTGCATTCCTTGAAGCTTGCGGATATATGGCAAGAATTGCATTTATTATGGACAGAGTATTCAGAAAGTTCGGTCTTTCCGGAAAGTCATTTATTCCAATGCTTATAGGCTCTGGCTGTGGTGTTCCGGGAATTATGGCTTCAAGAACAATTGAAAACGACAAAGAACGCAAAATGACCATTATGACAACAACATTTGTGCCTTGTGGAGCAAAGCTTCCTATAATAGCTCTTATTTCCGGAGCACTTTTTGGCGGTGCATGGTGGGTTGCTCCAAGTGCCTACTTTGTAGGAATTGCTGCCATTATATGCTCAGGTATAATACTTAAAAAGACAAAAATGTTTGCCGGTGACCCGTCTCCTTTTGTAATGGAACTTCCGCCTTATCACATGCCAACTGTTGGAAATATACTTAGAAGCATGTGGGAGAGAGGTTCATCATTTATAAAAAAAGCCGGAACAATTATACTTCTTGCTACAATATTTGTATGGTTTACATCTGGTTACGGTTTTACAGACGGCGCTTTTGGACCATGTGCCATGGAAAACAGCATGCTTGCAAGTATAGGTAATGTAATTTCTGTACTTTTTGTACCTCTTGGCTGGGGAGATTGGCAGGCATCAGTTGCTGCTATTACAGGTCTTATAGCCAAAGAAAATGTAGTAGGTACAATGGGCATACTTTACGGCGGTTTTGAGGAAGTTGCAGAAAACGGCTGGCAGGTATGGGCAAACCTTAGAGAGGCTTATACACCGGTTGCGGCTTATTCATTCCTTGTGTTTAACCTTCTTTGTGCACCTTGCTTTGCAGCAATGGGCGCTATTAAAAGAGAAATGAACAATTTAAAATGGTTTATAGGCGCTATAGCTTATCAAACAATATTTGCTTATTGTGTTGCCCTTTGTGTATACCAGATAGGTACATTTATAACAACAGGAGTTTTTGGAGTAGGTACAGTAGTTGGCCTTGCTTTAATAGTATTCTTTATTTATCTTCTTTGCAGAAAATATAAAGAAAGCACAACTCTTAAAGTTGATTTATCAGCTAATATAGAATAAATTAAAAAGGCGGCGATATTATGGGAACATTTATTGTATTGCTGGTAGTAATTGCCATGGTATTTTTAGCAATAAGAAAAATTTACAAAGATAAAAAAAGCGGCAAAACATGTGCTTCCTGCTCAGGAGGATGCAGCTGTGGACATTGCCATGATACTATAGAAAAAAATAATTGAGAGAAAACCGGATAAGACATTTGTTTTATCCGGTTTATTAGTATTAAAAATAGTTGGTATTAAACTTTATTTTAATATGACTATTATTAAA
>CALWSS010000185.1 GCA_944384255.1 uncultured Clostridia bacterium | reverse complement strand
AATAGAAAAGAAAATTTATGATGTTATTCAGGCTACAACACCAACAGAAGAAAAAGACAGTTTTGGTTTTACAAAAGAGCCTGAAAGCATGAGTATAGAAGAATTAAAAGATAATATTAAAAAACTTGAAAAAGAAATGAAGGCGGCTGCAAGAGATTTACAGTTTGAAAGAGCAGCACAGCTCAGAGATAAAATAATTGAGCTTAAAAAATGCCTTAACTCTTGATTTTGAGGTGTAATAATGGAAAGTGACAAAATAATAATTAAAGGCGCAAGAGAACATAATTTAAAAAATGTAGATTTAGAGATACCAAGAAACAAACTTGTTGTTTTTACAGGTGTAAGCGGATCCGGCAAGTCTTCTCTTGCTTTTGATACTATATTTGCTGAAGGACAAAGAAGATATGTTGAGTCGTTGTCTTCTTATGCAAGGCAGTTTTTGGGCCAAATGGATAAGCCTGATGTGGATTATATAGAAGGTCTTTCACCGGCTATATCAATAGACCAGAAAACAACAAGCCATAACCCACGTTCTACAGTAGGAACTGTTACAGAAATATATGACTATATGCGTCTTTTGTTTTCAAGAATAGGTGTTCCGCATTGTCCAAAATGCGGACGCGAAGTAAAAAAACAAACTCTTGACCAGATAGTTGATAAAATTACAGAAATGCCTGAAAGAACTAAAATTCAACTTTTGGCACCAGTTGTTAAAGGAAGAAAAGGTGAACATGTAAAAATACTGGAAGATGCCAAAAAAGGCGGATATGTTAGAGTAAGAGCTGACGGAATAATATATGATTTAAGCGAAGAAATAAAGCTTGAGAAGAATAAAAAACATAACATAGAAATTGTAGTAGACAGACTTGTTATAAAAGACGGCATGCAAAAAAGGCTTACAGAATCTATTGAAACTGTTATGGCTTTATCCGGTGGTATGCTTATAGTTAATCTGCCGGAGACAAACGAAGATATTGTATTCAGTCAGAATTTTGCCTGCACTCACTGCGGTATTAACATAAGCGAAATTGAACCGAGAAGTTTTTCGTTTAATAATCCAAGCGGAGCCTGCCCGGAATGTTCCGGTTTAGGTATGCAGATGAAGTTTGATCCAGAGCTTATAGTGCCTAATGAAGAATTAAGTATTTTGCAGGGAGCTATTTGTGCTATTGGATTTAACTCAATAAGCTCACCGGGAAGCATGAGCAGAGTGCTTTTTGAAGCTCTTGCTGAAAAATACAATTTTTCACTTGAAACACCTTTTAAAGATTTGCCACAAAAAGTTAAGGACATAATTTTTTACGGCACAAAAGGCGAAAAAGTTAATATTGTGTACAAAAATGCAACTGGCACAGGAAGCTATCAGTATAACTTTGAAGGAATAGTAAATAATCTTCAAAGAAGATATAACGAAACTTCCGAAACAATGCGTTCTGAATATGAAGAATACATGACAAATACTGTCTGCCCGGTTTGCCATGGAAAAAGGCTTAAGCCAGAAATTCTTGCCGTAACTATTAATGGAAAAAATATAGCTGAAGTAAGCGAAATGCCTATAAAAGAATCTCAAAAGTTTTTTGCCGAACTTGAACTTACAGACAGAGAAAAAATAATTGCCGGTCAGGTACTTAAAGAGATTAATTCAAGAATAGGTTTTCTTATTTCAGTCGGTTTGGATTATATCACTCTTTCAAGAGCAGCAAGCACACTTTCAGGCGGTGAAGCACAGAGAATAAGGCTTGCTACACAAATAGGTTCCGGTCTTGTAGGGGTTGTGTATATACTTGACGAACCAAGCATAGGTCTTCATCAAAGGGATAACGACAAGCTTATTGGAACACTTAAAAACCTTAGAGATTTAGGCAATTCCCTTATAGTTGTAGAGCATGACGAGGATACAATGCTTGCCAGTGACTATATTGTAGATGTCGGACCTTATGCTGGAGAAAACGGCGGAAGAATTATGTTCAGCGGTCATGTAGAGGACTTACTTAAATGCGAAGGCTCTCTTACAGGGGATTATTTAAGCGGACGAAAAAAAATACCAGTTCCTAAAGAAAGACGCAAGCCTGAGAAAGGTGCCTTTATTACGATACACAAAGCAAGTGAAAATAATTTAAAAAATATAGATGTTAATATTCCTTTAGGGGTCATTATATGCGTTACATGTGTAAGCGGCTAAGGAAAAAGCACACTTGTTAATGAAATACTTTATAAATCTTTAGCCCGTGATTTAAACCGTGCAAAAATTAAACCAGGCAAAAGTGAAGGCATAACGGGCGAAGTAAAACTTGATAAAGTAATAAACATTGACCAGTCACCTATAGGCAGAACACCAAGAAGCAATCCGGCTACTTACACAGGACTTTTTGATTTAATAAGAGATGTTTTTGCCCAAACAAACGAGGCTAAAATGCGTGGTTATCAAAAAGGCAGATTTAGTTTTAATATTAAAGGCGGAAGATGTGAAGCCTGCAACGGCGACGGAATAATTAAAAGAGAAATGCATTTTTTGCCTGATGTTTTTGTTCCTTGCGAAGTATGCGGCGGAAAAAGATATAACAGAGAAACTCTTGAAGTAAAATATAAAGGCAAATCTATTGCCGATGTACTTGATATGACTGTTGAGGAAGCTTTGGAATTTTTCGGCAATCTTCCAAGGCTTAAATCAAAGTTACAAACACTATACGATGTGGGTCTTTCTTATGTTAAATTAGGGCAGTCATCAACAACTCTTTCCGGCGGCGAAGCACAAAGGGTTAAACTTGCAACTGAATTGAGCCGTAAATCAACAGGTAAAACAATGTATATATTAGATGAGCCTACAACAGGGCTTCACGCTGCCGATGTTCATAAGCTTTGCGATATAATGCAAAGATTGGCAGAGGGCGGTAACACTGTTGTAATAATAGAACATAACCTTGATGTTATTAAAACAGCTGATTATATAATTGATTTAGGACCAGAAGGCGGTGACGGCGGAGGAATGGTTGTTTGCGCCGGCAC
>CALWSS010000184.1 GCA_944384255.1 uncultured Clostridia bacterium | reverse complement strand
GAAAAATTAAAGCATATTTCTATTTCTTTACTACCGTAAACATTTATTCTGTTTATAAACACTTTTACTGCACACTTAAAAAAATAATTATTGTTTTTATAACTCTTTGAAATTAACTCGGTTTTATCATATATTTCGTTTTCTGAATTGTTTATATTATTAATTTTATTTAAAAACTCATTTGGAGTAATTTTTTTGCATTTAAACATTTCATAAATTTCAGCTTTTAATTTTACTTTTTTTAAAGAGTTAAATTTAGTATTGCTTTTTTCAAAACAACATAAGTTAGTATTTTTATTAAAACACATATTTAACCCTAAAATAGAAGCATTTAAGTTGAGTATTTCAGTTACAGTAAATTCTAAAACACTGAATTTTAAAGTATTTTTAAAACATCTGCTTTCATTACATTCTCTTGCTCTTTTGCAATAAAAATACTCTTTTTTGCCAGAACCTGAGTGATAAAGTGTTTTTCCACATATACCGCAGTAAACTTTTTTATAAAATATGTGATATTCCTTTCTTTTTAATTTAGTTTTTGTTCTATTTTTGTTTAATTTATTTTGAACACTAAAAAAAAGCCCTTTATCAATTAAAGGCTCAAAACGCCCGTAAAATTTATACCAGTTTTCCTCAGGCACTTTTAAAGGCTTCTTAATATTTTTTGACATATACCGGCCTAATATTAGTGTTCCGGTATAGCGTTCATCAGTTAAAATATCTCGTATTTTAGTTGTGTTCCAAAAATGTTTTGATTCTTCTTTGTTTATATTTTCGCAAGGTGTAGGGATATTTTTTTCATTAAGAAGTGAAGCTATTTTTCCTGTACTTAACCCGTTTTTGGCACACTCAAATATATACTTAACCACATCAGATGTTTTTTCATCAATAACATACGTCTTTCCTGTTTCGCCTTTTTTATAGCCGTAAAAAGGCCGGCTTATTTTAATCTCACCGTTTTTTATTAACTGGCGCTTTGTTGATTTTATTTTCTCCGATAAATCCCGGCAGTAATACTCATTCATAATGCCTTTAAAGGGAATATCCAAATATTGTTTTGTGCCGTTTAAGCTGTCAAAGCAGTCATTAACAGATATAAACCTTACATTAAAATATGGGAAAAAACATTCCACAAAACTGCCTAAATCTATGTAATTTCTTGAAAGTCTGGAAAAATCCTTAACTATAACACAGTCTATCTCGTTTCTTTTTATAGACATTGCTAAACTTTTAAGGCCCGGCCGGCTTGTATTTGTACCGGTATATCCGTCATCGGTAAACTCCAATACACGGCAGTTTTTTAATTCACATTTTGAACCCAAATAATCATATAACAGTCTTCTTTGGTTTGATATACTTTGGCTTTCTCCGTCATTTTCATCTTGAGCAGAAAGACGCATATAAAAAGCTACAGTGTATTGTTTCAAATCAAAATACACCTTTCAACTGTTTTTTACATTTATATTCGGTTTTAAATAATTTAATACTATTCCAAATCCTTCAATCCTCTTAAAATATGAAACCTCATTGCCATTTCTGCCCCGTCACCGTCACGGTATTTTATAAAACGAGCTATTGCCGGATGATACAAAAGAGCGTTTTCATTGGATTTTTCGGTATGCCCCACTTTGCTTGATGTTTGAATGGCATCGCTTACAGCACTTTCTATAGACGGCATTGTAAGCTTAATCACATCATTTTTAGTAGCTTCTGCAATTAAGGCATGAAACTGCTGGTCTTCTTTTGTAAAAGGCTCTCCTGATTTAATTAACTGTGTTATTTTTTCTGAAAAATCACAAATTTTTTCAACCTGTTTTCCGTCGGCATTTTCAGCGGCAAGCCGTGCACTTTTAGGCTCTAATATAAGCCGAAACTCAAACCAATGCTTAACAAGCTTTTTCTTGTCCTCAAGGTATTTAATTCCGTATATGTCGTCATTTTCCCCTGTTGAATCCGAAACAAAAGTTCCGCTGCCCCTTTTTATAATAAGAATGCCTTTTGCAGCCAAAATCTTAATAGCCTCTCTTAATGAAGCACGGCTGACACCCAGCTCAGCACTTAAATCATACTCATTAGGCAGTTTGCTGCCGGGAATATATTTTTTATCCAAAAAAATCATATCACTTATTCTGTTTGCTATTGTCTGACTTACCGGTATAAACTCGCCTTTCATTTGTTTCACCCTTTACAAAAGTAATTAAAATTTAAAGTTGTAAGACTAATTTTATCAAAAAACAATAAAATTGTCTATACACTGTTGACATTTTAGGAATTTTTAGTTAATATCAATACAAAGTTGTATGACTAATTTTAAAATAAAGGAGTTGTTCAAATGCGTAGCGATGCTATTAAAAAAGGACCTAAAAAACTTCCACACAGAACATTATTAAAGGCTCTTGGCCTTACAGATGCAGAAATAGAAAGACCTCTCATTGGTGTAGTTTGTGCCAAAAACGAAATTATACCGGGCCACATGCACTTGGGATTAATTGCACAGGCTGTTAAAGACGGTATTCGCCTTGCAGGCGGCACACCTTTTGAATTTCCGGCTATAGGTGTATGCGACGGCCTTGCTATGGGTCATGACGGTATGCACTACTCTCTTATAAGCCGTGAGCATATTGCCGACAGTGTAGAAATTATGGCAAACGCCCACCCTTTCGACGCTCTTGTTTTTATACCTAACTGTGACAAAATAGTTCCGGGTATGCTTATGGCTGCTTTAAGGCTCAATCTTCCAAGTATATTTGTAAGCGGCGGCCCTATGATGCCTGGTAAACTTATGGACGGCTCAAAAACTACATATTCCAACGGTTATGAGTTTATACCAAAGCTTGAGCAGGGATTATGCACAGAAGAAGAAGCTATGGACGTAGAAAACAACACATGCCCTGGCTGCGGAAGCTGTGCCGGAATGTTTACAGCTAACTCTATGAACTGCCTTACAGAAATCATCGGCATGGGTCTTCCTGGAAACGGCACAATTCCAGCCGTAAATTCTGGAAGAATACGTCTTGCCAAAGAAGCCGGAATGAAAATAATGGAAATTCTTGAAAAAGACTTAAGACCAAGAGATATTGTAACAGCAAAAGCTCTTGAAAACGCACTTCATGCCGATATGGCTCTTGGCTGCTCCACAAACACAGCTCTTCACCTTCCGGCTATAGCTCACGAAGCTGGCCTTACAATAGATTTTGAAGAAATTAACAGAATAAGCAAAGAAACACCTCATTTGGTTAAATTAGCTCCTGCCGGTGCAGACTGCCTTGTTGACCTTGAAGAAGCCGGCGGATTAAGTGCCCTTATGAAAGAGTTGGAAAGCTATGGTCTTTTTGACACAAGCCTTATGACATGCACATGCAAAACAATAGCAGAAAATATTAAAAATGCTAAAATACGCAACCCTCAGGTTATAAGAAGCAAAGAAACAGCATACTCACCAGACGGCGGACTTGCTGTTTTATGGGGAAATATAGCTCCAGACGGTGCTGTTGTTAAAAAAGGTGCTGTTCTTCCTGAAATGCTTGTTCATAAAGGACCTGCCAGAGTATTTAACAGCGAAGAAGAATGTATTGAAGCCATGACAGCAGGCAAAATTGTTTCTGGTGATGTAATTGTAATAAGATACGAAGGTCCTAAAGGCGGCCCTGGCATGAGGGAAATGCTGGCTCCAACAGCAACACTTGCCGGTCTTGGTCTTGACAGCTCAGTTGCCCTTATTACAGACGGACGTTTTTCCGGCGCTTCAAGAGGTGCTTCAATTGGCCACATTTCACCGGAAGCAGCAGCCGGCGGCCCTATAGGTCTTATTGAGGAAGGCGACATTATATCAATAGATATGAACAACAACACACTTAATGTTGAAGTTGATGAAGCAACACTTGCTAAACGCCGCGAAAGCTTTAAACCAATACTTAAAGAAGTACCTAACGGCTACCTTAAACGCTACAGACAGCTTGTAACAAGTGCAAACACAGGTGCCGTATTTATGGACTAAAATTTTAATATAGAATTAAGCATAATTTTTATTCAATTTTTAATTTATGTTTTAATTACAAAAACAGACAGCCCACCCTGTCTGTTTTTGTTATGTCAAAACTTTATTAAGCACCATAACAAATTAACAATAAATCTGATTATTATTTTTTTCAAAAGCCCTTTTAAATTTTTCCCTATTAAAAAACAGCACCTTTATATATATTATGCTACTCCATAACCGCTTCAGGCATAACAACAACTGTATCGAAACTTACTGCTGAGCAGACAAAAGAAAACTCCGTTTCAAACTCCATTACAATATTAAAAGCTGCTCTAAGTATAAGCCTTTCATTAAGCATAGCAATTAGTATTCTTATGTATTTTAATGCAGATTTTGCAGCTGAATACTTCATTAAAGACATTCGTGGAGCAGCACCTTTAAAAATATTAAGCCTTTGTCTGCCTTTTATGGCTGCCGGTTCGTGTATAAAGGGATACTTTTTAGGACGGCAGAACAATATTTTTCCGGCATTATCCCAGATATTTGAACAGGCAGTAAGAATGCTCTCATTAGCTGCCATAATGGCTGTTTACTCACCTGACACAATAGAAAGTGCTTGTTCTGCGGCTATAGTAGGAGTTGTACTTGGAGAAACATTCTCATTTTTACTTACGGCAGCATTTTTATTTTTTTCAACGGACAAAAAACAGTATAACAAAAACCGCCGGAGCATAAGCCTTTCATCATGCTTTAGGAAGATTATATCCATGGCCCTTCCTCTTTCTGCCTCAAGAGCGGCTTCGTCGTTTTTAATGGCTGTTGAAAACATACTTATACCGCTGCGTCTTTCAATATATCCAAAAAGTACAGATGCTTTAAGCCAGTATGGCCACCTTACAGGTATGGTTATGCCTCTTGTGCATTTTCCTTCATCGGTTCTGGGTGCCGTTTCGGTAAGTATAATACCTGCCGTTTCAAAACAGAGAACATATTCAAACAAAAACATAGCCGAAACTACGGTTAACAGAAGTATATGCTTTACAGCTGCTACTTCCTGTGCCGCTGCCATTTTCTTTTATGCTTTTTCAAATGAGATATGCCAAATTATATATTCCATGCCTGAGCTTGGAGATATTTTAAAGCCTCTTGCCCTGCTTTGTCCGCTTATGTATTCCCAAATTACATTAAACGGTGTTTTAAACAGCCTTGGAAAGCATTTTCATTTGTTTGTAACCGGCATTATATCTTCTCTTTTAAGCATAGGTACTATTTATTTTTTAATGCCTCTAATGGGCATATCGGCATACATAATAGCCGCTTTTGTGTCAACGGCTTCATCTGTTATACCGGCTGTAGTTATCAGTTCAATGTATTTCAGAATAAAACGTGCCATATTAAAATACTACTTTTTATGCGGTATGTGTGCTCTTTTATCGGCTTTTACAGCAAGACTTATGCCTTTAGGCAATGTATTTTATCAAATGTGTTTTATGGGGTTAATATATTTAGCCGGAATAATATTTACAGGGATTTTTTCAGAAATTACAGGGTTTGATAGTTTTAAAAAAAATAAATAAAAAATTGGAGCGGAATTTTTTATCAAATTCTGCTCCGTTTTTATTATTATTTTATTTGTTATTTACGGCATTTCTATAAAACTGTGCTGCATATTCCGGCAAAACAGGGTTTATAAAGCACCTTGTAGCATACTCAAACCCGGCCCAAGAGCCTATTCTTGGCAAAAGCCTTATATACCAATGAAACAGCCCGTCTTTTGTGGACTTAGCCTTTTCCTGAATACATATGTTAAAGCTTATGCCTTTTCTGATAGACTCTATCCTAATAAGCATATCTTTTAAAAATCCGGCTAAGCTTTTCAGCTCATCATCACTTAATTCGCTCATTGTTTGAACATGTCTTTTAGGCACTATCCACATTTCAAAACTCTGCCTTGAGGCATAAGGTGTAAAAGAAACAAAAAAATCATTTTCCTTCACAATCCTTTTTTCGGCCTCTTTTTCATGTTTAATCATATCACACATTATACAGCGGCCTGTTTTATCTCTGTACTTTTCAAAAACGGCAAATGCCGCCTCCTGCTCACTTGTAAGCACCGGCACCCCCAATACCTGACAATGTGAATGAGAAATAGACGCTCCGGCATAAGGCCCGTTATTTTTAAATACCTGAACATACTCTATCATATCATTAGAAAGCACTTTGTTCAGTCTTTGGTTTATAACACGCAAAAGTCTGTATAAATGCTCCTCACTGGCATTGGCAATATCCATTGAATGCTTTGGTGTATCCACAATTACCTCATGTATACCAAAACCGTTAAAAGACTCATAAAAGCTGTCTGAATCTTTTTCAAACTCTTGTCCGTTTAGAGCCGGGTACATATTGTCAAATACACGTATTTCCCAGCCGTTGCTGTCTTTAAGCTCAAAAACGGCCGGTGGAGTCATATTTTCATTTTCCGGACAAAACGGACATATATTGTCTTCCTTTTCTTCTATTCCAGAGCCTCTTTTATAATTATACGGCTTATTTTTACGGTTAGAGGCAAATATAACCCACTCCCCGGAAAAAACATCCTTTCTCATTTGAGACATTTAACCACCCCGTCAAAATTAATCTGTTTTATCTCCAGTGCCTATATGCCAGCTTTCAATATTCCTGAAATAATCGTACGGCACAGGGTCAAATGTGCCGTCAATTCTGTCATTAACAAAAAGCGCTGATTTTCTGAACAAAAGACTTATATACGGAAGCTCCTCAGCAGTGTAGGCCTCAAGCTCCGAATAAGCTTTAATCATGTCAGATTCATTAACGGCATTATAAGCGGCATTAATAAGATTATCCATGTTTTCATCACTGTAAGATATATAATTATAACCAGTACTGTTTGAGGACTCAAACATAAAACCGAAATACGGCGAAATTGAGAGCTCCCAGCCGCCTACAAACAAATCAAAATCTCCTGCTTCCAGTCTTGTTGTATATGTGGCAAAATCAACTGATTCAACTGTTGATTTAATACCTAAAGTTGTAAGCTCGTCTGATAATTTAAGTGCAATCTGACGGCGTTCTTTGCTTTCTTTATTAACAAGTATCCTTAAATTAATGTTATGTGTGCCGCTTTCGTCAGTTTTTACAAAAAGCCCGCTGTTATTATCGTAACTATATCCTGCTAATAAAAGATACTCCTTAGCCTTGTTTAAATCATACCGCACAGCGGCTATATTAGAGTCATACAAAAAGCTGGCAGGATTAACCGGAGATGATGTTTTAACTGCATTTGAAAGATAAACGCTCTCTATTATGTTATCTATAGGTACAGCACATGAAATAGCCTTTCTTATGTTTTTATCTGTTAAAAGCTCATTATTAAAATTAAAGCCTATAAACTCAAAATAATTTGAGTTAAAGCTATATTTATTTACATCGGCATCAAAATCATATTTTCCTATATCTTTTTCATCTATGACAACACAGTCTGTTATTTCCTGACTGAATGAATAAACGTCAGTATCGGCATCAGTTGTCATTTTAGCTACAACTTTGGAAATTGACGGTTTTTGGACAAAACTGTTGTCGCAGGCTTCCAAAACAAGTTCTTTTGCCGGTGTAAAGTCCGAAAACTTATATGGTCCGCTTCCCATTGGAACCGTGTCGTTTTCTCCCGAGCTGTAGTAGTTTTGTGAAATTACAGGAAAGCACATAGAAAATATGTTTCCGCTGAAAGCCTCAGTAAAATATATATCAACTGTATATCTGTCCTGAACCGATACACGCCTTATGTTGTCGGCACATTTTTTATAAACCGTATCATCTTCAGAATTAAGTATTGTATTAATAGAATAAGCAACATCATTTGCCGTAATGGCACTTCCGTCATGCCACAGAAGGCCTTCTTTAATTTTAACTGTTAAAACAGTTCCGTCATTTGTATAATACCAGCTTTCTGCAATAACCCCCTGCGGCTTGTTGGTATTATCAAGACTTATAAGAGGCTCAAACATAAGCCTTAAAACACTGTCTACAGACTCATCTTTGTTAAGCAGAGGATTAAGCATAGTTGTTGTTCTCATTGAAATATTAAGAACATTCTCATCATTTTCATACTCACTTTGGGTATCCTGCGATGACAAAACTTCCGTCTGCAAATTATCGGCTGTTTCATTTTCTTCGGCACAGCCGGAAAACAGCATTAAAACTGCAAATGCTAATAATAATATTTTTTTCATTTCTTCTCCTGTTACCTATATAAATACTCGTATATCTTTTTTGCCTGCTGTACTTTTTTTACATAATTACGTGTTTCTTTGTATGGAATATAATTAAGTCTTATTCCGTCTGATGAATATTCCTCATTGGCAAGCCACCTTGAAACATTGCCGCTTCCGGCGTTATAAGCCGCCAAAGCCGTTTCAACATCTCCAAACTGATTAATAAGTTTATTCAAATACCAACAGCCTATTAATATATTGACTTCCGGTTCAAAAAGCGAATCTGTATCGAAATTTTTTATTTTCAGTTCCTCCGAAGCCCAAATCCCGGTCATATCGGAAATCTGCATAAGGCCTTTTGCGTTCATGTGTGAAACTGCTGTGCTTTCAAAATTGCTTTCACATTTAATAACCGAATAAACAAGGTTTTTGTCTATGTTATATTCCTTGGAATATGTTTCAACATAATTTTTATAGCCCTGGGGATAAAGCATTTTTTTTAATATAATGTTTTTAAACACAAAGGCCGAAAAAATAACCAGCAAAACAAAAACTATCAGCAGTCTAAAAAGTATAACCCGTGATTTTTTACATTTCATTTATTATCTCCCGGCTTATCCAATAATATTTTAACCTGATTAATTAAATCATCTATTCCCTTGTTATTATCAATAATAAAATCTGCATAGGTATTATATACATCATAACCTTTTTGCTGTTTCATTCTGTTAAGGGCCTCTTCTTTTGTTATTCCGTCACGGTTCATTATCCTTTGAGCCCGTGTTTCATCTGAGGCATAAACTACCCAAACTTCATTGCACAGTGTTATAAACTTGCCTTCAATAAGTAACGGTGCATCTATAACAACTATTTGGTGTCCGTTTTTTTCGGCATTAATAATATCCTCTTTCATTTCTTCATATATGTACTTGTGGGTACAGCTGTTTAAAAACTCCAGCTTTTCCCCACCCTGAGAAAACACAATGCTTCCCAGTTTTCGTCTTATAATTTCACCGTTTTCACCGATTATTTCATCACCAAAATATTCTTTTAATTCTTTATATGCTTCTTTGCCCTTAAGTATTATATCATGGCCTATTTTATCGGCATCAACAATATAAATGCCCATTTGAGACAAAGCTTTGCTTACAACGCTTTTTCCGCTTCCTGTAGGGCCTGTAAGACCTATTATTCTCATTTATAATCACCTGTTATTTTGCTTCATACCAGTTTTGGGCACATTTCACATCAGCCACCATTGGCACTTTAAGTGAAACGGCATTTTCCATGTTTTCTTTTAAAATTCTGCTTACTTCATCTTTTTCAGATTCATAAGTTTCTATAAGCAGTTCATCGTGCACCTGCAATATAAGCCTTGATTTAAGATTTCTTTCTTTTAAAGCATTGCTTACTTTTATCATTGCTATTTTTATAATATCTGCCGCAGTTCCCTGTATAGGCATGTTCATAGCTACTCTTTCACCAAAAGAACGCGTATTGAAATTAGATGATGAAAGCTCAGGCATGTTTCTTCTTCTGCCGAATATAGTGGAAACATATCCGTCCTGTTTTGCCTTTTCTACTACTTCATCAAGATATTTTTTAACATTAGGGTATCTGGCAAAATAATTATTAATATAAATTTCCGCTTCTTTTCTTGTTATGCCCAAATCCTGACTTAAGCTGAAAGCCCCAATGCCATATATTATACCAAAGTTTACAGCTTTTGCCTGTCTTCTCTGCTCACTTGTTACCTCGTCAAAAGGTATTCCTAAAACCTGTGAGGCTGTCATTGTGTGAATATCAAGACCATTTTTAAAAGCATTTATAAGGTTTTCATCATCTGCCATGTGTGCCATAACACGAAGCTCTATCTGTGAATAGTCAGCATCTAAAAATACAAATCCGTCTTCCGGAATAAATACTTTTCTTAATTCTCTGCCAAGGTCAAGCCTTACAGGTATGTTCTGCAAATTAGGCTCTGTAGAGCTTATTCTGCCTGTTGCTGTAATTGTCTGGTTAAATGTGGAATAAATTCTGTCAGTTTTTTCATCAAGAACATTTAAAAGACCGTCGGCATAAGTACTTTTAAGCTTTGTAAGCTGTCTGTAAAAAAGTATTTTTTCTATAACTGGATTGTCATATTTAAGCTTTTCCAAAACATCAGCCGCAGTTGAGTAGCCTGTTTTAGTCTTTTTGCCGCCTTTAAGCCCCATTTTATCGAACAAAATATAGCCTAACTGCTTTGGTGAGTTTATATTAAACTCCTCACCACACATTTCATATATTTCCTGAGTTATTATGTCTATCTGTCTGCTTAATTTTTCGCCATATTCCACAAGACCGTTTCTGTCAACCTTAATACCGTTTTTCTCCATGTCACGCAGAACATAAATAAGCGGCATTTCAATATTATAGAATAAAAAATCCTGATTATTTTCTTTTATTTTTTCAGCCATAATAGGCTTAGCCTTATACATAATTTCAGCCTGCTTAACTGCATAAGCTGTTCTTTGTTCTTTATCAAGAGTTTTTATTGAAACACGGCTTTTGCCTTTTCCCAATACTTCTTCGTCGCTTTTAAACGTTTCACCAAGAAAATCTCTTGCTATATCATC
>CALWSS010000183.1 GCA_944384255.1 uncultured Clostridia bacterium | reverse complement strand
AGCCTGCTGCGGCCGTATTTATATCTTATTTTGTACTTAAAGAAGGTGCCTCAGCACTTCAATTTTTAGGTTCATTTTTGGTTATATGCTCAATGTGTGCAAGTGAAATTAATATTACTAATTTACTGAGAAAAAAATCAAATTAAAAATAGTTATTTATGTACACCAAAAGAAATTAAAAAACGGTATAAAATTATAATCATATAATTTCATACCATTAATTTTTACTTATTTAAGAAATAAAAAAGCTCCTTGAAATCAAGGAGTTTATAACTGCGGACAGTGGGAATCGAACCCACACTATGTCACCATAACCAGATTTTGAGTCTGGCGCGTCTGCCAGTTCCGCCATGTCCGCATAACAAAATTATTTTAACACAAAATCATTTTAAAATCAACTAAAATTTAGCATTAACTAAAACAGCCGCGGTTTATAACCGCGGCACAAAACTTATTAGTTATTTACACGGCCAAGATATTCGCCTGTTCTTGTATCAATTTTAATAATTTCGCCCTGATTAATGAAAAGAGGTGCATTTGCGGTAGCACCTGTTTCAACAGTTGCAGGCTTTGTAGCGCCCTGAGCTGTATTTCCGGCAAAACCAGGCTCTGTTTCTGTAATTTCAAGCTCTACAAAAAGAGGAGGCTCAATACCGAATACTTCGCCTTCGTATGAAAGTATTTTAACCATTTCGTTTTCTTTAACAAATTTAAGTGTATCACCAATTTCAGCAGCATTAACGGCAATCTGCTCAAAGTTTTCATTGTTCATAAAGTAGTAAAGGTCACCGTCGTTATAAAGGTACTGCATATCAAGTCTGTCGATGTGAGCTCTTGGCATTTTTTCAGTTGGTCTGAATGTCTTTTCAACTACGCTGCCTGTTTTGAGGTTTTTGATTTTTGTACGAACGAAAGCTGCTCCTTTACCAGGTTTTACATGCTGGAACTCAAGAACAACATATATATCGCCTTCATACTCAATAGTAGCGCCGTTTCTAAATTCACTTGCAGATATCATTAAAAATCCTCCTTAATCATATACATATCTATCTTGTATAGTTTAAAATAAAATATGCCATTTCGCAATAGATTTTTTAAAAAAAATTACTTAAACATCATTTTAAGAGCTGTCATGGCAAGAATATACCCATTTTCACCAAAACCACACATCTGACCAACGCAGGCCGGAGCCGTTACTGATTTATGTCTGAATTCATCTCTTTTATGTATGTTGGAAAGATGCACCTCAATAGTAGGTATCTGAACAGATGCTATAGCATCATGAATAGCATAGCTGTAATGTGTGTATGCACCCGGATTAATTATAATACCGTCTACATTATCGTAATAACATTTTTGAAGCTTGTCTATAATAGCGCCTTCGTAATTAGACTGGAATATGTCGATTTCAAAACCCATTTTTTGAGCTTCTTCAGTTATACGGTTATTAATATCATCAAGAGTTCTTGTGCCATAAATACCTTTTTCCCGAATACCGGTAAAATTAAGGTTAGGCCCATGAATAACACATATTTTTCTCATAAGAATCTCCTCCAGACTTTTAAGTATTTTATCTGTTACATGGCTTACTGTATCGCCTGCAACAAATACCGTTATATCTGCTAAGCTTTCATAAACTGGTATTCTTTCGTTCATAAGCTTAGTTATTTTTTCCATTTTGTCACCGCCTCTAAGAAGCGGTCTGTCATTATCGTTTCCTATGTTTCTGAAAATATGCTCCGGTGTGGCTTTAAGATATACAATTACACTGTTTTTCTTTAAAAGACGCATGTTTTCTTCACTTTTAATTATACCGCCGCCAGTTGAAATAATATATCCTGTTTTATCAGAAAGCTCTCTGCACACATCAGTTTCAAGGCTTCTGAAATATGGCTCACCTTTTGATTCAAATATATCGGATATAGTCATACCGCTGTTGTTTTCTATATATTTATCGGTATCAATAAACGGGCACTTAAGCCTGCGGCTTATTTTTTTGCCGAAAGTTGTTTTTCCGCAGCCCATAAACCCAATAAAGACAACATTTTTATTTAATCTCATTTCTTTTTACCGCCTTTTTACCACCCTTTTTATCACCTTTTACCACCTTTTAAAAAATACTCTGACAATGCATCTTTAATTTCAACAGCTGTATTATCATCCATATAAGTATCATGCCAAATTTCGTAAGACGCTATTCCCTGATAAATAAGCATATCAAAACCGTTTACACATTTGCAGCAGTATTTTTTGGCATCATTTAAAAGCTTTGTTTCCCATGGAATATAAATTACATCAAATACAGCCTCTACGCCTTCAAAGAAAGAACTGTCTTTAACAGGAGATTCCCAAACACCTTCTCCCATTCCCACTGATGTGGCATTTACTACAATTTCCGGTTTTTCATATGTATATATATCATCAAATGATATAACATCTGTTTTGCCGGTATAAAAAGAAGATATATGATTTCTTAAAGCCTCGGCTTTTTCCTTTGTTCTGTTAACAAACACTATTTTTTCGGCTCCCAGCTGGCTGAGTAAAACTGCCGCTGAATTTGCAGCACCGCCTGCTCCTAAAAGCATTGTTTTTTTGCCTTTTACATCAATTTTATTAATAGCAAAGCTTTTTTTAAGGCCTAAAATATCTGTATTATAGCCTTTAAATCCGTTTTCTGTACGTTTAAGAGTGTTTACAGCACCTACTTTTTGAGCAGTATCGTCTATATCGCAAAGGCAGTCCATAACAGATATTTTATGTGGAACAGTTACGTTAATTCCCTCAAAACCAAGGGCATAAAGGCCTTCAACGGCTTTTTTAATATCTTTTTCATCAACTCTGAAAGGCACATAAACACCGTTAAATTCCATTTTTTGAAGTATTGTATTTTGGAGCACAGGAGAAAAACTGTGTTCTATTGGATTTCCAATTATTCCATATACTTTTGTATGGCCGTTATAAAAATCAAATATATTCATTTTAAAATTCCAGTCCTTTTTTTATAAAATTTAAGTACAATTTTTTCGGCTCCTCGCTTAACTTTAGTAATAAGCTGGTCACGGTTGCATATAGGCTCGGTATAAACAGCAAGAACACCTGCCCTATGGGCACAGTACATATCTGTAAATACCTGGTCGCCTACAATAGCCGATGTATGCTTAGTTTCTCCAAGCTTTTTAATAACATGGTTCAGCTTTTTAACTCCGGGTTTACCGGCTTTCCAAACGGCATGAGCCTTTAAAGGCCTGTTGAAAAGCTCTACCCTTTTTTTGTTATTATTTGAAAGAAGGCAAACCTTAAAGCCTTCTTTTTTTAACTCACTAAAAAATGCCGTTGTTTTCTCATCAGGCATAGCAACATCAAAAGGTGCCACTGTATTGTCTATATCAAAAAAAAGAGCAGTTATTCCTCTTTTTTTAAAATCATCCAAAGGCAAATCAAATATAGATTTTATGTATATATCCGGGAAAAACATTTTAAGCATATAATCTCTCCTTATCAGTAGAAATTATATCAATATTGTTATTTTAGGTCAATATTATTCATTTTTCCTTTTAAAATAAACATTACTGCTTTGTCAATACAAATATTAAATTATTAACACTGTATTGCTGTATGACAAAAAATTAATAATAAAATTTTTTCAGTAAAAATCAACATATTATCACATATAAACAAATAACTATACACTGTAAAAATATACACAATTAACATTATACAGTTATTTTTAAATTATTATATAATGTTAAATCATATAAAATTAAGCTTTGATTAAAGTTTAATTTTATAAGTTATATACAAGTCTTTCATCTTATTATATCGAACGGATAACTTTTGTTTGACCGAAATATTAATTAGTGTTACTATTAATTTATAGTTTTTTAATCTATTTTTAAGGGGGAGATTGTAATGAAAAAGTCTACAGCTTCAAAAATAGTAGCCGGAACTTTATCTGCTGTAATGGTTCTTGGCTGCACACCGTTTGCTATGGCCGGTGAATATGTAGTTAAAAAAGGTGATTATTTATCAAAAATTGCACCGCAGTTTAACACCACATGGAGAGTTTTGGCAGAAATGAATAAGCTTTCCAATCCTGACCTTATTTTCCCTGATCAGGTTCTCCAGGTTCCTGATGTAGAGACAAAAGAAGAAGTAACAGCTCCTGTTGTTGAAGAGCCAGCAGCCCCTGTTGTTGAAGAACCGACAACTCCTGTTGTTGAAGAAAACAAAGAAGTTAAAGCTGAGCTTACAAATCTTACAGTAGAAGATATTACATTAACAGGAAACGCTATTACTCCGGAATTTACTCCTGAAGGCAAACAGTATACATTTAATGTACAAAGTGATATTTATGCCGTTAAAGTAACACCTGAAGCTCCTGAAGGCGCTACAGTTACAGTAGCAGGCGAAGAAGTTAAAGCAGGCGAAAGCGCTATTGTTAACCTTAGCCAGGAATATGCTGACTATGACGTAGAGCTTTCAACAGATGTTGACATTGTTGTTACAGCAGGCGACAACACAAACACATATAAATTAACAATAGTAAGAGCATGTGACACAGATACATATAATTTATTCAGCATAGAAACATACAAAGACGACGCTACAGGGGAAGAAATTCCTTATGCTCTTTATGTTCCTACAAATTACGACCCTAATAAAGAATATCCAATAGTATTTGCTCTTCATGGCTCAGGCCAGAGAAGCCAGACAACGGATATGGTTCTTAAGAGATACCAGATGGCTACTGTTTGGGCTAAAGATTCAGAAGCAGGCATTAACGAATGCATAGTTCTTGCTCCTCATTGTGCTACAGCAGACGAGAATGAAAACTGGACAACTCTTATGAAATACAGAGCAGGTCTTTATGACAACTCATTTGATGCTGAACCAAAGCTTGAGGCTGCTTACAACCTTTTACTTAAAGTAATGGACGAATATTCAGTAGACAAAAACAGAGTTTACATGACAGGTCTTTCAGCAGGCGGTTTTGCTACATACACACTTGCTATAGAGCATCCAGAAACATTTGCCGCTATAGTTCCTGATGCAGCCGGTGCTGACCCTGAAAAAGTTTCAGCTCTTAAAGGTATGCCTATTTGGATATTCCATGCAGCAGATGACCCTACTGTAGATCCTAACGAATATCTTTACCCAACACTTGAAGCTCTTGATGCTGCCGGTGTAGAGTACAAATCAACAATCTATCCTGAAGGCGCAATATTTGCTCCATCAGCTCACTTCTCATGGGATGCTTGCTATGCTAACAAAGAAATGAGAGATTGGGTATTTGCTCAGACAAAATAAAAATTAAATAAAAAATATTTTTACCCCGTTAAAGTAATTTAACGGGGTTTTCTAATACATAAAAAACGGCAGATTGTTTAAAACACATCCACCGTTATTTTTATTTACATATTAATATCTATAGGTTTAAGATCCCAAATTTCGTCGGAATATTCTTTAATTGTTCTGTCTGAGCTGAATTTACCACTCATGGCAATATTCATAAGCGCCATTTGTGACCAAAGTTTTTTATTGTTATATGCCTTATCTATTTTTTCATGTGCTACACAGTAGTCTTCAAAATCAGCAAGAACAAAATACTCGTCGGCTCTTGAACCGTTTATACCGTTTAAAAGGGATTCGTATATATCTCTGAAAAGTTCTGTATTGCTGTCGAATGTGCCGTTTATAAGGCATGTAAGAGCCATTCTGGCACCCTGATTTATATTATATACTTCCCATGGGTCGTAGGAGTTATTGGCATACTTTTCAATTACTTCTTCGGCTTTTAAACCAAATATAAATATGTTGTCGTCCCCTACTTCTTCTTTTATTTCAACATTAGCTCCGTCAAGTGTGCCTATTGTTACAGCGCCATTAAGCATAAACTTCATGTTTCCTGTACCGGATGCCTCTTTTCCGGCTGTTGAAATCTGCTCACTAATATCGGCCGCAGGTATAAGCTTTTCAGCAAGAGATACTCTGTAGTTTTCCATAAACACAACTTTAATTTTGTCGTTAATTGTTTTGTCGTTATTAACTACATCTGCCACAGAATTTATAAGCTTAATAATAAGCTTTGCCATTTTATAGCTTGCGGCGCTTTTTGCACCGAATATATATGTCCTTGGTGCAATATCAAGGCCCGGATTAACTTTAAGGCAGTTATAAAGGTATATAATATGCAGTACATTAAGAAGCTGTCTTTTATACTCATGGAGTCTTTTAACCTGTATATCAAATATTGAGTCCGGATTAATTTCAATACCCTTTGTTCTTTTTATATATTCTGCAAGGTCTTTTTTGTTTTCCTTTTTAACTTCCATTAAACTGTTAAGGAAATCATCATCATTAATATATGCCTTTAATTCTTTAAGCTTTGATAAGTCCGTAATCCAGCCGTCGCCTATTTTATCTGTTATAAGCTTTGAAAGACGAGGGTTTGCATGAAGAAGCCATCTTCTTTGAGTTATACCGTTTGTTTTGTTATTAAACTTTTCCGGATAGAGCATATAAAAATCATGGAGCTCTTTTTTCTTAAGTATTTCAGTATGAAGTTTGGCAACACCGTTTACACTGTGGCTTCCTACAATGGCAAGGTATGCCATTCTTATCTGTCCGTCGGCAATAATAGCCATGTTACGTATTTTATTGCTGTCGTTGCCGTACTTTTCTATAAGCTCAAGACAGAAACGTCTGTTTATTTCTTCTACTATCTGATAAATTCTCGGAAGAAGTCTGCTGAAAAGCTCCATAGGCCATTTTTCAAGGGCCTCACTCATAATAGTATGGTTTGTGTAGCCACAGACTTTTTTAGTTATTTCCCAAGCATCATCCCAAGGAATATCATTTTCGTCAACTAATACCCTCATAAGTTCTGCAACAGCAACAGTCGGGTGTGTATCATTAAGCTGGAAAGCAACTTTTTCCGGCAGAAGTGAAAAATCACTGTGACGCCTTTTAAACCTGTCAACAACTCTTTGAACAGTAGCTGATATAAAGAAATACTGCTGTTTTAATCTGAGTTCTTTACCTGAATAATGTTCATCAGCTGGATAAAGCACTTCCGTTATTGTATGGGCAAGGTTCTGTTCTTCAAGGGCTTTTTGATAATTGCCCTCATTAAAAGATTTAAGGTCAAATTTATTCTTTGGCCTTGCATCCCAAAGCCTTAAAGTATTTACAGTATTTGTGCCATAGCCAACAACAGGATAATCATAAGGCACAGCCATTATTGACTGATAATTTTCCTGTACAAAACGGTATTCTCCGTTACCCTTAGGCACAGCCTTTACATTGCCGCCAAATTTAACTTCAACTGCATATTCACTTCTTTTAAGGCCCCATGAGTCACCGTTTTCAAGCCAGTTATCCGGTCTTTCAACCTGATAGCCGTTTTCTATAGCCTGCTCAAATATACCGTAATGATACCTTATACCGCAGCCGTAAGCCGGAAGTGACATTGTAGAAAGAGAATCTAAAAAGCAGGCTGCCAAACGGCCTAAACCGCCGTTTCCAAGGCCCGGGTCAGGCTCTGCTTCTTCTATAAGATTATAATCTATTCCCAATTCCTCAAAAGCCTGTTTTATAGGCTCTATAATTGAAAGATTTATAATGCTGTTTCCTAAAAAACGGCCCATAAGAAATTCCATTGAAAGGTAGTATACAAGTTTTACGTCTTTTTCGTAATACATATCATGGGTTTTCATCCAAATATCGTTTACAATATCTCTTACGGCAAAAACCGTAGCTTGGTAAATATCCTCAGGCGTGGCATTTTCCACTGTTTTACGTGTAATGGTTCTAAGATTATCCACAACCATTTCTTTAAACCTGTCTTTAGATATATTTATACTATTCATTCATTTCGCTCCTTACATAAAAATACATTCAATTTCACTTCTCACCAAGTGCATTTAATTTGTCGGCTTGGTCATTTGCTGTAAGAACGTCTATTATGTCGTTTAAATCGCCATCCATTATGGCATCTATTTTATGCAGTGTTAATCCGGCTCTGTGGTCTGTAACTCGGCCTTGAGGGAAATTATAAGTCCTTATTTTCTCGCTTCTGTCGCCTGTTCCCACCTGCTGACGCCGCTTTTCGCTTATGGCGCTGTCGTGCTTTTCCTGCTCCAGTTTATAAAGCCTTGCATAAAGGACTTTAAGGGCTTTATCTTTATTTTTAAGCTGGCTTTTTTCATCCTGACACGAAACAACTATTCCCGTTGGTATATGAGTTACTCTAACAGCGGAATCCGTTGTATTTACACACTGTCCACCATTACCCGAAGCCCTGAAAACGTCTATTCTAACATCGTTCATGTCAATATTAACATCTACTTTATCGGCTTCAGGCAAAACAGCAACTGTAGCCGTTGAAGTATGAATTCGACCGCCGGACTCCGTTGAAGGCACTCTTTGAACACGATGAACACCGCTTTCAAACTTAAACCTTGAGTATGCACCTTGGCCTGTTACCATAAAAACTATTTCTTTAAAACCACCTAAATCGCTTTCATTAGACGACATTATTTCAGTTTTCCATTTTCTGCCTTCTGCATACCTTACATACATTCTAAATAAATCCCCGGCAAATATAGCCGCTTCATCCCCTCCGGCTCCGGCACGTATTTCTATAATTACGTTTTTGCTGTCATTAGGGTCTTTAGGCAAAAGAAGTATTTTAAGTTCTTCTTTAAGTTTTGAAACTTTTTCCCTCTCTGTATTAAGTTCTTCTTTTAAAAGCTCTTTAAACTCATCGTCGGATGTTTCTTTCAAAAGCTCGTTAGCCTCATCGGCCGCTTTAACGGCAGATTTATATTCTCTGTATTTTTCCACAACAGGGCCTATGGAGCCGTATTCCTTCATGAGTTTCTGCCATTTTTCCTTATCATCTATTATATCCGCTTCTTTTACCTGCTCACCCAATTCAATATATTTTCTTTCAAGTTCATCTATATGGTCAAATAACATCTTCACCTCTCCGTTTATATCCAAATACTACTCTGTCAAGGCCGGCATAGTCTTTTACTATTTTTATTTCGTCAAAACCGAAATCTGTCATTATTTTTTTCAAGTCTTCACCCTGATTGAAGCCTATTTCAAAAAACAAATATCCCCCGTCTGCTAAGTATTCCAAACTGTCCTTTGTTATTCTTCTGTAAAAATCAAGGCCGTCTGTTCCGCCGTCAAGAGCATTTAAAGGCTCATTATCCCGCACTTCACGCATTAAACCGTTTATGTCATCAGTTGGAATGTATGGAGGGTTAGAAACGACTGCATCAAAATTCAAATTTTTATCCACGTTTTGGAACAAATCGCCTTGTATAAAACGTATTTTATCCGACGCATTATTATGTTCTGCATTCTTTTTTGCAATACTTAAAGCGCCTTGGCTTATATCGCATGCCTCAACGCTTTTTATTCCATTAAGTACAAGACTTACGGCTATACAGCCGCTTCCGGTACACATATCTATTACATTTTGGAAATTTTCTTTTTGTGAAACATTCAAAACAGTTTCAACCAGCACCTCGGTATCCGGTCTTGGTATAAGCACGTTTTCATCTACAAAGAACTCATAGCCCATAAACTCACATTTACCCAATATATACTGACTTGGAACGCCTTTTTTACGCTTCTGAACCATTGAGTTAAAAAGTTCTTCTTCTCTATCTGTAAGTAATTTATCACCGTTTATAAGCACAGATGTTTTAGTCATATCTGTTGCTTTCATCATAAAAAGCTCTGCATCCAGCTTATACTCACCGGCACCGCTTTCTTTAAGTTCTTTTTTAGCCTCGGCAAGTGCTTCTTTTACCG
Source organism: uncultured Clostridia bacterium (assembly GCA_944384255.1). Lineage (GTDB taxonomy): Bacteria > Bacillota > Clostridia > Lachnospirales > Anaerotignaceae > Neoanaerotignum_A. Next base: position 7,129 of record CALWSS010000183.1, on the reverse strand, counting down.
TTTTATTCCGGCTCATCCTCAAGCACTCCCTTCATGGCGGCAATAGCGGCTTCTATCTGGCTTGCGTCAGGCTCTGCTGTTGTTATTTTCTGAAGGCATAGCCCCGGAGCACTTACTATTTTAACCAAAGGCGACTCACTTCTGCCGGCCCATTTTATGATTTCATAAGAAATACCGGCAACTACCGGCACAAGAAGTATTCGGCTTATGAGCCTAAGCCAAATAGTATCCGTTCTTAAAAAAAAGAACACAACCATACTTACAATCATAACTATAAGAAGAAAACTTGTTCCGCATCTTTTATGGAGTCTTGTATGTTTTTTTACGTTTTCAACAGTCAGTTCTTCCTCATGCTCAAAGCAGTTTATGGTTTTATGCTCAGCGCCATGGTACTGGAAAACACGATGTATTTCTTTCATTCTTGAAATAAGGAAAAGATAAAGCAGGAATATGCCTATTCTTATAAGGCCTTCCACAATACTTAAAGCCCATGTACCCGGAAGTATGGGCCTAAAAAGACTGCCTATAAAAACCGGCAGAACAAAAAACAGGCCTATTGAAAAAACAAGGGACACTGCCACACTGAAATAAATAAGTATATCGGCAAATTTATCGCCGAATTTATCCTGTAAGAAAAGCTCAAACTTACTTGGCTTTATGTCTTCCTCATCTTCAAGACCGGCTATCTGTGCCGAGCGCATTATGATTTTAACGCCTATTATAAGGGACTGGACAAAAGCGGCTATTCCTCTGAAAATCGGGTACCTGAATATTTTATGTCTGCTGAACACATCGTTTATAGGTTCTTTTTCTATGCACAGCTCTCCCTGAGGTGTCCTGACAGCCATAGCGTACATTTTTTTACCACGCATCATAACGCCTTCTATTACAGCCTGACCGCCGATGTTAGTTCTTTTCAAGCTTAAATCACCGTCCTTACATATATGAAAAAAGGGGGTTGGACCATTCTCCTACCCCCTCAGCTTTAAAATTAGTTTCTGCCGTACTTTTTGTTGAATTTTTCTACTCTACCGCCGGCCTCAACAAGAAGCTTCTGGCTACCTGTGTAGAATGGATGGCACTTTGAGCAAACCTCGACTCTGATTTCTTCTTTTGTTGAGCCTGTAACAAACTCATTACCGCAGTTGCATTTTACTTTGCACTGATAATAATTTGGATGTATATCCTTTTTCATTTCTTTCACTCCTTAATATACGTTGATCAATAATTACGTTCATTATTTATAGACAACGGAAGTATTATATCATAGTAATTTTCAACATGCAACAGCAAAATTCAATTTAATTACCTTATAATGCTTAATTTTTAATAAGTGGAACAGTCCTTACAAATTCTTTATTATTTTTTGTTTTACGCATAAGCTCAATTAAATATTCTGTGCTCTCCGTAACATTAGTGGATGATGTAAGACGGCGTATTTTATAAACTGCCTCCATTTCTTCTTTTGTAAGAAGTTTATCATCCCGGCGTGTACCGGATTTATTAATATCAATAGCCGGGAATATACGTCTTTCTGCAAGTTTACGGTCCAGCACCAGTTCCATATTGCCTGTGCCTTTAAACTCCTCAAAAACAACGTCATCCATTTTACTGCCGGTTTCTATAAGGGCTGTGGCAAGAATAGTAAGGCTTCCGCCGTTTTCTATATTTCTGGCTGCACCAAAGAATTTTTTAGGCATGTAAAGGGCCGCCGGGTCAAGACCGCCTGAAAGAGTTCTGCCGCTTGGTGTTGTTGTAAGGTTATATGCCCTTGCAAGCCTTGTGATACTGTCAAGAAGTATAACAATATCTTTGCCCTGCTCAACAAGTCTTTTGCCTCTTTCAAGAACCATTTCGGCTACTCTTTTATGATGTTCCGGCTGTTCGTCAAATGTTGAGTAAACAATTTCCACATTTTCACCCTGAATTGAGCGCTGTATATCCGTTACTTCCTCAGGTCTTTCATCTATAAGCAGTACAATAAGATTAAGGCTCGGATGATTTTTAACAATGGAATTAGCCATTTGTTTAAGAAGTGTTGTTTTACCTACTTTAGGCTGAGCCACTATCATTCCTCTTTGGCCTTTTCCTATAGGTGCCATAAGGTCTATTATTCTGCCGGAAATTTCTTCCTGACGTGTTTCAAGTGTAAGCCTTTCAGTTGGGTAAATAGGCGTTAAGTCCTCAAAATTAGGCCTGCGGATAGACTTATCCGGTGTATCGCCGTTAACGCTTTTTACATACAAAAGCGCATTGAACTTTTCGTTATCTTTAGAGGCACGAACATAGCCCGTTACCAAATCACCTGTTTTAATATTAAAACGCCTTATTTGGGACTGAGAAATATAAATATCACCTGTGCCAGGCAGAAAATTTTCCGTTCTTAAAAATCCGTATCCGTCAGCCATTACTTCCAGAACGCCTTCCTGAACTATTTCGTTTTCAGCCGGCTCTCTCTGTTCTTTGCTGAAGGATGAATGCTGAGAAGCGTTCTGAGAAGCGCTGTGAGAAATATTGTGCTGTGTTTCAGAAATTTCCTCTTTATAGCTTTGAGCGCTTTCGTCTTTTTCATTATTTACATTTGAAGACGAATCCTTTTTTTCATCACTTTGCTGCAAAGTATTATTTTTGATTTCGGAATCAGAAGCTTTTATTTTTTCACTTGATTTTTCACCCTTTTTATTTTCTTGCTCCACATTCTGCTGGGATAACACATCATTTATTTTTTCTATAAGGCTGCTTTTTTTCATAGATGTAGCACCTTTAATATTTAGTTGTTTTGCAATTTCTTTCAACTGCACAAGGGTGTTTTGTTCTGATACTTCCTGCATCATTAACCTCCAAAATTAATTTTTAGGTATTTTAAGCACCTGACCTATCTGTAAGTTTGTATTTTCAGCAAGTCCGTTTGCTTCAAGAATTTTTTTATAACCGGAGTAATTGCCGTATACTTTATTGCTTATATCGCTTAAAGTATCGCCGGCAACTACAGTATATGTATCATACTGTTCATCGCCTGTTGAGCCTTCTGTATTTTCACTGCCTTCTGTTCCGGTTGTTCCCTCAGTTTCACTCTGCGGCTCATCTACAAGGGATATGCCGTTTTCGGTAAGTTTTTCCTGAAGTGATACTATCTCCATTTTAAGCTCTTCATTGTCTTCCTGAAGCTGTGTATAGTCTACAACTTTCTGTTCAGCTTCCTCTACTTTAGCTGACAGCATTAAATTACGTACAAAAAGAACAACTATTATAAGGGCAACTACACCGCAAACAGCAATTATGCCTTTATCAAGCTTTTCCTTTTTCTCTGAACGCAGGCCGTTGTTTCTTCTTGGTGCCTCGAAAAACTCGTTAAGGTCTGCTTTATTTTTATAAGCTTTCTTTCTCTGCTCCAACTCTCCGCTATGAGAAGAATGATTCTGTTTTCTGGCATTTAAAGCCGCCTGTTTGCGTTTAGCTCTTTTTTCATCTGTAAATTTTTTCTTTAAATCATCAAATTCTGATTTTTCACCGTCATTAAACATGTCCTGCTGTTTAATTTCCGTTGTTTTCTCCGGCTGTTTTTCCTGTTTTTCCGGCTTTTCCCGTCTTTCATTCTTTTGAGAATCATTTCTTTCTACCGGAGACATTTTTTCCCTTGTATCAGGTTTATTATTTACAGGGAAATTCCTTTTATATTCCTTTTTAGGTGATTTATGACGAACAACCTGAACAAGCTCTACATCGTCATCAAATGAAAAATCATCATCTGTTTTCTGTTTATGTCTTTTTTCTTCTTTTCTTACTGTCTGAGCTATATCATCGATATCGTCATCAATTTCAGGCACAAAAATTTCACTTTCTTCTGTTGTGGCTTTTTGAGCTTTTAACTCTTTTTCTTTAGATATGTTATTTGGTTTTATATCTGTTGTGCTCTCGTCTATGGAGTCATTAATTCTTGTACTGTTTCTTTGAACACGTGTTTTAGAGAAAAGTTCTTCCTTTGTTTCATTGGCTTTAAGTGTCTGAGGCTGTTCACGGTTCCTTAACGGATTGCTGTTCATTAATATCTGTACAACCTCTTTTGGATAATTGCTGTATATGTCATCGGTTTTATGTTCCTCTTTAACTGTATCTTCTTTATGCTCATTATTTTCAACACTGTCATTATTTGGGTTATTATTTTTATCTAATATATCTTTATCCATATTATCCTCCTGTATTAAAAATTATTACAGAAATCTTATCCCTTTTTTGCATACCTATCTTATCCTATCATTTTATATTCTACTTTAAGGCATGTCAACCAATATAAAGTATTAAAAACAATTAAAATGTTGAATTTAGTGTAATAAACTTGAAAATTGTCATAAAACAGTAATAAATTAAAGATTAAAAGTTTGCAAAAGACAGAAAAGGAAGAGTCATAATAAAGTCAGGAAATGATTAGAAAAAATCAAAAAGAGTTATGAAAGAGTCAAGAAAAAAATGAGAAAAAGGCGTAAAATGAATTTTTTCATTTAAACGCCTTTTATTATTTAATTAACTATCTGAATTACGTTACTTTTTTATTAATGCTTTGTCATCTGAAACTATTTCTTTTAAGCCTGCCGCAAGGCCTGCTATAGACTGAATTTCAGACGGAATAATAATTTTTGTTGCTTTGCCGTCAGCGGCTTTTTCAAAAGCTTCAAGGCTCTTAATAGCAATAACGCTTTTATCCGGTGAAGCTTCATTAAGCATTTTAAGACCTTCGGCTGTTGCCTGCTGTACTTTAAGTATGGCCTGTGCCTCACCTTCGGCCTTTCTGATTGTAGCTTCTTTTTCAGCATCGGCACGGAGTATAGCCGCTTCTTTTTCGGCTTCGGCACGGAGAATCATACTCTGTTTTTCACCTTCGGCAACAAGAATTGAGCTTCTCTTTTCGCCTTCGGCCTGAAGTATTTTCTCACGTCTTTCTCTTTCGGCCTTCATCTGTTTTTCCATTGAGTCCTGAATTTCCTTAGGCGGCATAATGTTTTTAAGCTCAACTCTGTTTATTTTAATGCCCCAAGGGTCAGTTGCTTCATCAAGAATCATACGCATTTTGCTGTTTATAATATCTCTTGATGTAAGTGTCTGGTCAAGCTCAAGGTCACCTATGATATTTCTGAGTGTTGTGGCTGTTAAGTTTTCAATAGCCCTAATAGGATTATCAACACCATAAACATAAAGTTTAGGGTCTGTAATCTGCAAATAAATAACCGTGTCTATCTGCATTGTAACATTATCTTTTGTTATAACAGGCTGAGGCGGAAAATCGGCCACAAGCTCTTTTAAATTAACTTTCTTTGAAACCCTATCAATAATAGGTACCGCAATATGAAGGCCTGTGCCCCAAGATGCATGATAGGCACCAAGTCTTTCAACTACATAAACATAGGCCTGAGGTACAATTCTTAAACAACGTGCAAGCAGTATAAGTATTATTACAACAACAATAATAAGCAGTATAGGCATAAAATCACTCCTTACAAGCATACGTCACTTTCAGTAAAAGTTATTTAACTATAACTTTTACTCCTTCAATCCTGTCTACAGTAACAAAATCGCCTTTTTCAAATGTTACATCAAAATCATTGCTTCTGGCTGTCCAAACTTTGCCGTCGTATTTAATGGCTCCTGTATCTGCCTTGTTATCTATTTTTTCCGTAACGGCTACACTTTGGCCTATTATTCTGTCAAGGTTTGTTGGCTCGCTTTTAAGTTTAATTACGTTTTTAACAAACGGCCGAGTTAAAACAAAAAGCGCCACAGAAGCTACTATAAATATTATTATCTGAACATAAACTGCCGCTCCAACTTTAGCTGCCACAAAAGAGCAAAGTGCTCCTGCACAAAACCAAATTGAAACTAAACCGGCAGTAGCGGCTTCGGCGATAAGAAATATTATAAAAAGCAAAATCCAAAAAGTAGACATACTTATTGCAAAACCTTCTAACATAATTTATCGCCTCGCTTTAAAAATAATTATTTAAATTACTTTAAGAAACCGTTTACTATCTGTGCTTCAGCCTCTGCTTCTGTAAGACCAAGAGTCATAAGCTTTATTATCTGCTCACCGGCAATTTTACCTATGGCTGCCTCATGAATAAGGGATGCATCAACGTTATTTGCTGTTATCTCAGGAAGAGCTGTAACAACACCGTTATCCATTATAATAGAGTCACACTCAGAATGTCCCATACATTTGGCATTTCCGTTTATTATAGAAACAAATTTCTGTTTTGAATTTTCTTTAGCAACAGAACGTGAAACAAGGTTTGTACTTGAGCCTTCACCGTTTAAGTCAATTTCAAAACGTGTTTCTGCATACTGTTTTCCATGTGTAAGTATTTTTTCCTTAACTACAACTGTAGCTCCGGCTTCTGCTGTTGCCTTAGTTATTCTAACTGTGGAATCAACGCCTTTAAGCTGAGTTGTTTCCATTTCGATATAGCTGTTTTCTCCGGCTTCAATTATTGTTTGAGGATTAATTATTCTCTCTCCTGTGCCGTCGCCTTCACCTATATGTTTTTCTATATATTTAACTTTTGAGTTTTTGCCTAAAACAAATCTGTGTATACCGTTATGCTCACTCATCTGGCTACCGCAGTTATGAATTCCACAGCCTGCAACAATAACTATATCAGCGTCATCGCCTACATAAAAGTCATTATATACTAAGTCGTGAACATCTGTCTGTGTAACAATAGCCGGTATATGAACGCTTTCGTTTTTTGTGCCCGGTTTAATTATAATATCTATACCCGGTTTATCTGTCTTTCCAACAATTTCAATATTAGCAGAAGAATGTCTGCCGGCGCTTTGGCCGTTAAGTCTTATATTATATGCTCCCTGTGGAACTTCATGAAGGTCAGCAACTTCCTCAAGAAGCGTTTCAAGTATCTTATCATCCATATCCATGTTATTTCACCCCCCTTAAAACTGAGCAGCCTGCTGATGCATTTTCTGCATCATCAAGCAGTGTAGGGAAAATCTCATCTCTGCTGCCTCTGTTTACAAGCTCACCGTTGGCAATTACTATTATCTCATCGGCTATATTAAGTATACGTTCCTGATGAGAAATTATAATTATTGAGCCCTGTATCTCATCATGCATTTTTTCAAA
>CALWSS010000182.1 GCA_944384255.1 uncultured Clostridia bacterium | reverse complement strand
AAACTATTATAAAAGCTTTCAGCATAAAAAGCAAAATTGATATAATTCAGGCACAAAACTCGTTAGCAGATTATGTCTTGCTTGATACAGGAAACGGCGGAACAGGCATGGTTTTTAATTGGGAATTTACCAAAAACATTAAAAGGCCGTATTTTCTGGCTGGAGGATTGAATTTAGAAAATATTAAATCAGCTGTTGAAACACTTAATCCTTATGCTGTAGACGTCAGCTCAGGGATTGAAACAGACGGCTTTAAAGATAAAGAAAAAATGGTTGAATTTGTAAAAATAATTAGAGAAATAAACGAAAGGAATGATTAAAATGACAAACCCAAACGGAAGATTTGGTATTCATGGGGGACAATACATACCTGAAACACTTATGAATGCCGTAATAGAGCTTGAAAAAGCTTATAATTACTACAAAAACGCTCCGGAATTTAATAAAGAGCTTACAGAACTCTTTAATGAATATGCCGGCAGACCTTCAAGGCTTTACTATGCCGAAAAAATGACTAAAGACTTAGGAGGAGCCAAAATATACCTTAAAAGAGAGGACCTTAATCACACAGGAGCCCACAAAATAAACAATGTTTTAGGTCAGGCACTTTTAGCAAAAAAAATGGGTAAAACACGTTTAATAGCTGAAACAGGAGCAGGTCAGCATGGTGTGGCTACAGCTACAGCAGCAGCCCTTTTAGGTATGGAATGTGTTGTTTTTATGGGTGAGGAAGATACCATAAGACAGGCACTTAATGTATATAAAATGAAATTACTTGGTTCTAAAGTAGTACCTGTAAAAACTGGAACAGGCACACTTAAAGACGCTGTTTCAGAGGCATTCCGTGAGTGGACCAGCAGAATTGACGACACCCATTACTGCCTTGGTTCTGTAATGGGTCCACACCCGTTTCCAACTATAGTACGTGATTTTCAGGCCGTAATTTCAAAAGAAATTAAAAAACAGACACTGGAAAAAGAAGGCAGGCTTCCTGACGCAGTTATAGCTTGTGTTGGCGGTGGTTCAAACGCAATTGGAAGTTTCTATCATTTTATAGATGACAAAGATGTTCAGCTTATAGGCTGTGAAGCAGCCGGAAAAGGCATTGATACATTTGAAACGGCAGCTACCATAAGCACCGGAAGGCTTGGCATATTCCACGGTATGAAATCTTATTTCTGTCAGGATAAATACGGCCAAATAGCGCCTGTTTATTCAATTTCTGCCGGACTTGATTATCCGGGAATAGGCCCTGAGCATGCTCATTTACATGATATAGGCAGGGCACAATATGTACCGATTACAGATGAAGAAGCAGTATGTGCTTTTGAGTACCTGTCAAAAACAGAAGGCATTATTCCGGCTATAGAATCGGCTCATGCCGTTGCTTATGCCATGAAATTAGCACCTAAAATGGACAAAGACAAAATAATTGTAATTACTATATCGGGCAGAGGAGATAAAGACTGTGCAGCTATTGCAAGATACAGAGGGGAGGATATTTATGAGTAACATAAAATCTGCTTTTAATAACGGAAAAGCATTTATACCTTTTATAACATGTGGTGACCCGGATTTGGAAACAACAGCAGCCTGTGTACGTGAAGCAGTTGAAAACGGAGCTGATTTAATAGAGCTTGGTATTCCGTTTTCTGACCCTACGGCTGAGGGTCCTGTTATTCAGGGTGCAAATATAAGGGCATTAAACGGCGGAGTTACTACAGATAAAATATTTGATTTTGTAAAAGAGTTAAGAAAAGATGTAAAAGTTCCAATGGTATTTATGACTTATGCCAATGTAGTGTTTTCATACAATGCAGACAAATTTATTTCTACTTGCAGAGAAATAGGAATTGACGGACTTATACTTCCTGATTTGCCGTTTGAAGAGAAAGAGGAATTTTTGCCTTTATGCCACAAATACGGAATTGATTTAATTTCCCTTATTGCCCCGACATCCAATGACAGAATAGCAATGATAGCAAAAGAAGCTGAAGGCTTTTTATACATAGTTTCAAGTCTTGGTGTTACAGGAACAAGAAGCGAAATTACAACAGACCTTAAATCCATTGTAAAAATTGTTAGAGAAAATACTGATATTCCTTGTGCCATAGGTTTCGGAATTTCAACTCCTGAGCAGGCTAAAAAAATGTCGGATATTTCAGACGGAGCCATTGTAGGCTCTGCCATAATTAAGATAATTGAAAAATACGGCAAGGATGCTCCTAAATTTATAGGCGAATATGTTAAAGAAATGAAATCTACTATGAAATAATTCAAATAATTTTAACAGTGCAGATAATAAAACTGCACTGTTTTTTTATTAGAATATTTTAATTTTTGGCTGTAAAATGTAAATTTTATGTTAAACTATATAATTGGGATTAGAAAATAAAAATTCTTTGTTTCAGGAGTGGTCAAATTGCGAATTTTAGTGGTTGAAGATGAAAAGGACATGAACAGACTTATTGTAAAAACTTTAAAAAAAGTCGGCTATAGTGTTGACGGGTGTTATAATGGTGAAGAAGCACTTCTTAATTTAATGGGTGCAGAGTATGACGCCATGGTCCTTGATGTTATGATGCCTAAAAAAAACGGCTATGAGCTGGTAACAGAACTTCGGGATAAAGGCGAGGACATACCGGTTCTTTTTTTGACTGCTAAAGACAGTGTTGCCGACAGGGTAAAGGGTCTTGATTTAGGTGCTGATGATTATTTAATTAAGCCTTTTGATTTTGATGAGCTTTTAGCCAGAATACGTGCCATGACTCGTAAACATGCAGGCAACAGAAGCAATAAATTTACTGAAGGCGATTTGGTTATGGATGTTGAACGTAGAACAGTTACACGAGGCGGCAAAGAAATACAGATACTGCCAAAAGAATTTTCAATACTGGAATATTTACTGAGGAATAAAGGCACTGTTGTTTCACGTGAACAAATTGAGGACAGGATTTGGAACTATGAGTACTCCGGCAATTCCAACAATGTAGATGTATACATGAGTAAACTACGTAAAAAAATTGATGACGGATATGATACAAAGCTTATACATACAATCAGAGGTGTGGGCTGGGTACTGCGTCAGGATACAGATAAAAATACCGACGGAGGTAAATAATGAAAAATATCTCTATAAAAGTAAAAATCACTATGTGGTATTTGTTGCTTATGACAATTATGGTAGTAATGGTTCTTGCTTTTATTCTGGCTGTCAGCAGTTCAGTGATGACTCAAACTGCTATGAGCCGTATTTCATCTGCTGTACGAAGCAATCTGACACAGGTAAGTTCATCAAATGGAAAAATTGCTCTTGGTGAAGACTTTCACTTCTACCAAAACGGAGTATATACACTTATTTACGGCAAAAACGAGTCATTGCTTGCTGGTCAGGTGCCTGTAAATTTTACTCAAAATGAACCTTTTGAAAACGGCCTTACACGTACCGTATCTACTGAGGATGACAATTATTATGTGTTTGACTTATGGCTTCCTTTTGATTGGGAAAACGGTGTTTGGGTACGTGGTTTAATGGAAGTACCTGAAGATGAGCTGATAATTAAAAACCTTATTTTGGTTGTGGCTGTTGCAATGCCGGCATTTATACTTATTGCCACAATAGGGGGATATTGGATAGCTAAAAAGGCTTTTAAACCTTTAGAAGACATAATCTCCACAGCTGACAGTATTAATGAAGCATCCGACTTATCTGCAAGAATTAATGTTCCTTCGGGAAGCAATGAGTTTACAAGGCTTGCCAATACATTTGACCAAATGTTTACACGGCTTGAACAGTCTTTTGAGGCTGAAAAGCAGTTTACATCCGATGCATCTCATGAGCTTCGTACACCTATTTCGGTTATAAAAGGTGCCTGTGAGTATGCCCTTAAATATGATGAAACACCGGAAGAACGTGAAGAAACTATCTCTATGATTAACAGACAGGCTGTTAAAATGTCCGGTCTTGTTTCACAGCTTTTGAGTATGACACGTTTGGAGCAGGGCACAGAAAAAGCTAATTTTGAAAATATAAATTTAACTGAGCTTGTAAAATCAGTATGCACCGAACAAGTTTATGCCAACCGAAATATTTATTTTGAATGTGAAAAAGAAATATTTGCCTTTGCTGATGCTACACTTATTACAAGGCTTATACAAAATCTAATTGAAAACGCCATAAAATATGGCAAACAAGACGGGCATGTATGGGTAAATATTGCAGAAAACGAAAATGAAATACAGATTTCTGTAAAAGATGACGGAATAGGTATACCAGAAGAAGAACAAAGCAAAATATGGCAGAGATTTTATCAGGTAGATACTTCAAGAACAGGTGACAACGGCACAGGTTTGGGTCTTTCAATGGTTCAAAAGATAGCAGAGCTACATAATGGCTATATGAGTCTTGAAAGTGAGCCTTTAAAAGGAAGCAACTTTGTATTTCATCTGCCAAAAAACAATTTTTAATTTAGATATCAAAAAAAATAAAAAACTTAAATAATTTCATGTAGATTTAATGTTTTGCTGATAATATTAACTCAACAGCAAGGAGGGAACAAGTTATGAAAACATTAAATAAAATATTTATTCCGGCCTTAGTGGCAATAGCCGTTACAGGCTGCACACAGCAAACAAAAAAAGAAGAATATATAGGAACAGAAGCTGCTAAAGCTTTGGCCTTGGAAGCTTCCGGAGTTGTTGAATCAGATGCTGTTTTTGAAAGAACAGAACTTGACAGCAAGAACGGTATAAATTATTATGAGGTTGATTTTTCATCAGGCGGTCAAAAATACGAATACGATATAGATGCAGTTACAGGTGTAATAATAGAAAGTAACAGCAATGCAGCAAAAGGCAGTCAAAACACCTCAGCACAAAATCCGGTTCAAAATCAACAGCCTAACACAGCAACACAGCCTAACACAAATAATACTGACGGCTTAATTACAGAGAGTCAGGCAAAAGAAATTGCATTAAATCATGCCGGTTTAAAAAGTGATGATGTTACTTTTATAAAAACAGGTCTTGAGCGTGATGACGGTGTACAGAAATATGAGATAGAGTTTTATTCACCTGACTATAAGGAATATGACTACGAAATAAATGCATCTACAGGTGAAATTATATCTTATGACTATGATGCTGAAAACTTTAACAGCTCAAATACCAATAATTCACAATCAAATAAAACTGAGATAACTGCTGATGAAGCTAAAAATATAGCTTTATCACAAGTTCCGGGAGCAACAGTAGAAAATATTTCCGAATTTGAAGTTGACTACGATGACGGCCGCTTGGAATACGAAGGCAAAATTTACTACTCAGAAATGGAATATGAATTTAGTATAGACGGTTACAGCGGTGCAATAAGAAGCTGGGAATCAGAATCTATATATAACTAAATATAACTAAACAAAATTTTTAGCAGAAGGGGAGAATATTATGAAGACAAGAAAAAATATTAACAAAAAAAGAATTGGAACAGCTTTAATCAGTATGGCATTACTTACCGGCTCTTTAACTTTCTCATTAAGCGCTTTTGGTGCAACAAGTGTTAAAGCTCAGCTCAGCCCGGATTTTACCATTGTAGTTGACGGTTCAGAGAAAACTTTCTACAGTGCAGACGGAAGCGAAGCTCATCCTATTGTTTATAACGGAACAACTTATCTTCCTTTAAGAGCTATTGGAGAACTTATGGGAAAAAATGTAAACTGGGATCAGTCATCCTTAACTGTAACAATTTCAGGCACACGCAGTACATCACCTGTTAAAGGTACACCGGATGAAAACGCTAAATCCCAAAGTGTAACAGCTGAAATCCGTGATGATTTTACTATAATTGTAGACGGTGTAACTCAAAAATTTACTGATGCTAACGGAAATACTGTTTATCCAATGCTCTATAACGGTTCAACATACCTTCCATTACGTTCAGTAGGCCAGTTAATGGGTAAGACCGTATCTTGGAACGGCAATACAGAAACTGTTACATTAAGCAGTACAAACGGCAGCTTAGTAACTGATGCCGACAGTTTTAATAAAACACAAAATAACAACAGCCAGAATAACACTGCAAGCAGTGCAATTACTGTTGATGAGGCAAAAAATAAGGCTCTTGCTCATGCCGGTTTAAGTGCAAGTCAGGTTAACTTTGTTAAAGCCAACAAAGACTGGGACGACGGCAGAGAAATTTATGAAGTTGAGTTTTATACAAATGATTACAAAGAATATGACTACGAAATTGATGCTAAAACAGGCGAAATTGTAAGTTATGACTTTGATGCAGAAGGCTACAGCTATAAAGCACCTAACACAAACAACAACGGTTCATATATAGGTGAAGAAAAGGCTAAAAGCATAGCTTTAGGTCAGGTATCAGGAGCAAGTGCAAGCAATGTGGCACAGGTTAAATTCGACTACGATGACGGCAGAGCTGAATACGAAGTAAAAATCATTTACAATGCAATGGAACATGAATTTGAAATTGATGCATTAACAGGCAATATTATTTCAAGAGATTCAGAATCTGTTTATGACTGATTTATAAAAAGTTCGATAATAAGGGGCTGAGTTTCAGCTCCTTATTAATTAAAAAGGAGTGATAGTATGAATAAAAAGCGGTCTTGGTTTGAGGTTTATCCAAATAATCCGTTGGCTACTAATTTATCCATTGCAGGCGGCGGCTTAAAGCTGATTTCTATATTGTTTTTAATAGCTGCAATACCATTTACCTTAGCTGCCTTACTTGCATTTATACGTTTAATCTCCGCAAGCGGTATAATTACAGCACTCATATTTATGCTGGATGAATTTGATGAAATGATTTTTACAGTTTTTGTTTTATGGAGTGCAGTTTTTGTTTTAAGATACATTGCCTGTGTACTATTTGCCAAAGCACAGCTTATTGAAAACAAAAACAAT
>CALWSS010000181.1 GCA_944384255.1 uncultured Clostridia bacterium | reverse complement strand
TGGAGCGTGAAATTTTAAAAGATGTTAAAAAACGTGCCGACTATATTATTGATACTTCCAAAACCCTTACTAAAGAGCTTAAAGAGCAGATTAACAATATTTTCCTTTTAAACGGAAATTATGAAGGTCTTATTATAACTGTATGCTCATTTGGCTTTAAATATGGTATACCGGCTGATGCAGATTTGGTTTTTGATGTAAGATTTCTGCCTAATCCGTATTATCTGCCGGAACTTAAGGAATTTACCGGAAACGACAAGCCGGTTTATGACTATGTAATGGGTTTTGAGGAAAGCCGGATATTTATTGACAAACTAATGGATATGCTGGAGTTTCTTATACCTCAGTATGTAAAGGAAGGCAAAACAAGGCTTGTTATAGCTATTGGCTGCACAGGAGGAAAGCATCGTTCTGTTACCATAGCTAATGCATTATTCCAAAGAATATCCATAAAACGAAAAAATGTTACACTTAAGCATTTGGAATTAAGCGAAGGCGGAAGAACAAGACGATAAATTATATTTAAGTTAATTGCTTAAATATATGGAGGTGCAAAATTTTTGTCATTTTCTTCTAATGTTAAAAGTGAATTACTGCATTGTTTTGGAGAAGAACAACATTGTGATTTGCTGGAATTGACGGCTATACTGAATTTATGTGGTCAAATAATAGAAAATGAAAATAAAATTTGTATAAAAGTTCAGACCGAAAATGTTGCCGTTGCAAGAAAGAGCTTTACATTAATTAAAAAAAATTTTAAGATAGATTGTAGTATTACGGTAAGGAGAAACAGTCAGTTAAAAAAGAACAGAGTATACATCCTTTCAGCAGGGGAAAATCAATCAAAAACAAAAATGCTGGAATTGCTTGAAAGCTGCGGTGCACAACGAAGTGCCTTAAATCAGCTGGAATTTGTACCGGCTCAAGACGGATTGTTTTATGGTCTTTGCTGCAGGAAGGCTTATATCAGAGGTGCTTTTCTTGCCTCGGGTTCAATTAACGACCCTGAGAAAACTTACCACATGGAATTTGTATCACTAAACGAAAAGTTTAGCTTACGTCTTATGGAAGTTATTAATTCATTTGGCATTGAGTCAAAATGTATACAGCGTAAGGAACATTTTGTAGTATACATAAAAGACGGGGAACAAATTTCGGATTTGCTTAACATAATGGGGGCACATGTGGCGCTTATGGATTTTGAAAATATCAGAATACTTAAGGACATGCGCAATAATGTAAACAGGAAAGTAAATTGTGAAACTGCAAACTTGAATAAAACCGTTAACGCGGCAGTAAAACAAATAGAGGATATAGAATTTATACGTGATAATTACGGACTTTCTTATCTTCCGCCGGCGTTATATGCCACAGCTGCGGCAAGGCTTGAGTATCCTGACGCAAGTTTAAAAGAATTAGGAGAAAAAATGTCGCCGCCGGTGGGAAAATCAGGTATTAATCACAGGCTTCACAAAATAAGTGAAATAGCTAAAGAGCTAATGAAGGGAATGGGATGACAAAAATGACCGAAAAATCTGTTATTGTTAAAAAAACATTGGACACACGTACAGCAGCTTTTTTTGTTCAGACAGCAAGCAAATTCGAGAGCAAAGTTAAAGTATCTCTTGAAGACAAAATTGTAAATGCAAAAAGTCTTATGTGCATAATTTCTTTAGGTATCAGTCCTGATACCGAAATTAAAATTTCAGCTGACGGGGCAGATGAAAAAGAAGCTGTAAATGAAGTTGCAGGAATATTAGAATAATTTGAATGGGTTAAATGGGACAAAATTAAATTAAGCAGTATGTTTAATTGTTTTTGTTTGAAGTATTTATGGTATTTTAATTATAATTATTAAGCAAAAAAATAAGGCTGGCGGTATTTTATACCTCCGGCCTTTTTATGTGCTCAATATGTTCATTAATGTTTTCAGCCGTTTGTCTGTTAAAAATCATATACTGGTTTATAAAAGATGCTTTCTTTTGTATTTGCGGCTCAGATGAAAGAGTTATTATTTTTACTGAATACACATTAAATAATTTTTCAATAGGGTTTTGATTTATAAGGCACTTATCAATAACTGAATAATCAATGTCAGTTGATTTATTTCTGCCAAAATCAAGGTTTAAAGTGAGAGAGTTTTCTCCAATTATAATTTCGGCATTTTTAGCTGCCATAATCATATATATTGCAGCTATGGCAACTAACGGTATGTATATTCGTAAATAAAATATTGCCGTATATATTTTTGCAGGTGAAATAAGTATGGCTATTAAATAAAAAATACCAAGAGCAAGAGTTACTTTTAAAATAGGAAAAATTGGCTGGATTTTATCTGGCTTGAAATTCATATACATAACCTCGTATTCTATATTTTATATATTATTTTAACAATTCATTTATATTGGGGCAAGTGCTTTAAATTAATTTTACAAAAATTTTGGTTGACGTTGAATAAATTAAATAATATACTGTTTATGATAATTTGTTGTTTATATACTTTTGGAGGTGAATTTTTATGGATAATGGCGAAAGTTATGCTGCGGAACCTGTTCCTTTATGCGATTTTAAACTTAATTTACACTTTTATGGCTATGGCATAAAAATTCAGCTAAAGGTATAACAATTTTGGTATACCTTCCGTTTTTGCGCCACAGCGGTTTAACGCTGTTTTTTTATGCCCAAAATTCGGAAACGGAGGTAACTGAAAAATGGAAGAAAGCAATGCAGAGTTCAGAGAGTGGCTTGAACTTCTTGATGAATGCAAGTATGCTCAGCTGAAAGAAGAAATAAATGAAGAAAATGCCGCTAACCTTGCGGAATTTTTTGAGGTTGTGCCTGAGGAAAAACAACTTCTTGTTTTCAGGCTTTTAACAAAAGACAATGCCGCTGAAACATTCTCTTATATGGACAGCGACATGCAGGAAGATATTTTAAATTCTGTTACAGATAACGAAGTTCAGACAATTATTAATGAGTTAAGCGTGGATGATGCCGTAGACTTTTTAGGCGAGCTTCCGGCTAACGTAATTACAAGAATACTTAAAAATGTAGATGAAGACAGACGAAAAATTATAAACAGATTTCTTAACTATCCGGAAGACAGTGCCGGCTCTATTATGACAATAGAGTTTATGGAATTTCACTGGGATTATACAGTTGGCAAGGCCATGGAGCTTATAAGAAAGACAGGCTTTGACAAAGAAACAATTTACTCCTGTTATGTAGTAGACAGCAGAAGGAAACTTATTGGAATGGTATCTTTAAGAACTCTGCTTTTATCTAAAGATGACGAAATGGTCTCTGACATAATGGAAGATGATGTTATATTTGTCCGTACACTTGACGACCAGGAAGACATTGCCAAGATATTCAAAAAATATAACCTTATAGCTCTTCCTGTAGTAGATAACGAGCAAAGACTTGTGGGTATTATAACAGTCGATGATATCGTAGATGTTATTGAAGAAGAAAACACGGAGGATATTGAAAAAATGTCAGCCTTGCTTCCTTCTGAAAATGAATATCTTAAAACAAGTGTATTTCATTTGGCTAAAAACAGAATTGTATGGCTCCTTGTACTTATGATTTCCGGTACATTATCAAGTGCCATAATTAGTGGGTATAACGAAGTTTTGTCGTCTTCTGTTTTGCTTGCGGCATTTATTCCTATACTTATGGATACCGGCGGAAATGCAGGCTCTCAGTCATCAACGCTTATTATCCGTGGTATGGCAGTAGGAGAAATTGAACTTAGCGATGTATTAAGTGTTATTTGGAAAGAAATAAGAGTAGGTATTATTTGTGGTATAATACTTAGTGCTGTTAACTTTTTAAGAATACTTTTATTAGGCGGAACGCCTGTTATGGTTAATCTTACAGTAAGTTTAAGTCTTTGCATAACAGTTATAATATCAAAGTTTATAGGCTGTCTTTTGCCTATGGCTGCAAGAAAACTGCATTTTGACCCTGCAATAATGGCTGGTCCTTTGATTACAACTGTTGTTGACTCGGTTTCACTTGTTGTATTCTTTAATGTGGCTAAAATGTTTGTTCTTTAATATAAGAAAAATATAAGGCATCAAAAGTTTAATCTCTTTTGATGCCTTTTTTGTATGTTTAAAACATTTAAAGCTTTGACATTAATTTTAATATAACAGGTCTTTTGATTTTAACTGCTTTTTGTGGACATAATTCCTGACAGCAAAAACAGTGTATGCATTTTCTTAAGTCTGCTTTAGCTTTTTTATTCTTAATTTTAATAATTTTAGCCGGACAGCTTTCGGCACATATTCCACAGCCGACACATTTTTTAGTAAAAACAGGGTGGGGATAAATGTGTGTACTGGCAAAGTCAAGAACAAATTTAGGTGTATTTTTGCCGAAAAAATGAACACTTTTGTTCTCTGGTACAGCAAAATCCTTTATAATGCAGTCGTTTAACGGTTCTCCGAAAAACTCAGTTTTGCTTAAATCACCTGAGCATAGCTTTCTGTCCATAGCACATTTTAAAAGCGGTATTTCTTCCGGCGGTGTATTTATAACTTTTGCCGCTGCCATATCCAGCTCAAAAGGATTATTTCCTGCCATTATAAGGCCTATATGCCGTGGTTTTCCGGCAGTAGGACCGTTGCCTTCCATACCGGTTACAGCATCTAAAAAAGAAAGAACAGGGTTTACAAAAGAGCAAATATCACAAAGACAGTTTGAAAAACTTTCTATGTCCTGACAGTTAAAGTGATATTCTGTTTTTTTAGTTCCCGGTACAGCTCCGAACATGTTTTTTACAGCTCCGGTCATTCTTGTCATACAATGGGTTTTTAATTTGCCAACAGAAATGACTTTGTCGGCTTTTAAAACCATGTTTGTAATTGTAAGCTCTTTTAGCTTAACTCCGTCTGGATTTTTAACGGTTTTTGATGTTGTATCAAATGAAAGCTTTGCTCCGGACTTTCTGGCTGCACTTTCCATACCTGTGTGTTTATATATGCTTTTTAAAAGAACTTCGTTAAAAGGTCCTCCTGGACTGTCGCCTATTTCAACATAGGCACCATAGTCAACAAGTATTTCGGCAATGGCTGCAATAACGGCCGGGTGGGTCGTAGCCGCTTCTTTTGGCTCTTTCCTCATTACAAGATTGGATTTTAAAAGAACTTTTTCTCCCTTTTTAATATATTTTTCTATGCCGCCTAAGTTATCAAAACACTGCTCAACGGCTTTTTTTACATTTTCGTAATTATAGTTAGTGCATTTTTTTATTGAAACAGAAATAGTATCATCTCCCAATACAGTAAGTTAATAATGTTAGAATACCACATATTATAATTTTAAACTATACTATATTTTTAGTCTTTGTGCTAAAATAAAATATAATGCTTTCTAAAAGGAGATAACTATATATGAAAGAATATTTTATACTTAACAGAAAAAAGTTTTTAAATAAACTTGAAAATAACGATTTGGCTATATTATATGCCGGAAAGGCACCTGTAAAACGTGGAGATGAGTTTTATCCATTTACACCGGACAGAAATTTTTATTACGTAACGGGAATAGACAGAGAAAATCTAATACTTATTATGGGAAAAACAGAAACAGGCTGTTTTGAAAGACTTTATATTGAGCCGGATAACGGACAAATGGCACGTTGGGTTGGTGCCAATATTACAGCTCAGGAATCGGAAGAAATTAGCGGAATTAAAGATATAAAATATTTATCTGATTTAACTGAGGATTTAAAAAATTTAGCTTCCGGCACAAAACATCTTTTTTTGGATTTTGAGAGAAAGGACTTAAATATAAAAGAATTAACAGAAGAAATGAGAGGTATTTTCGGCAAAATACCATTTGAAGATTTATTCCCTATATTTGCCAATTTACGTGTTATTAAAGAAAAC
>CALWSS010000180.1 GCA_944384255.1 uncultured Clostridia bacterium | reverse complement strand
TGGGAGCATATTTCAGTTGGTGTTACAAAAAGATTTTTAATTGAAGAAAGAGAAAGAGCCTATAGAGCACAAACAACACCTAACTGCCGTCAGGAATGTCAAAACTGCGGAGCCAAATCTTTTGGAGGAGGTGTCTGCTTTGAATAACGAAAATATAAGGTACAGATTTAGGTTTAACAAAGGCGAAGAAGTTAAGTTTATAGGTCATCTGGATGTTATGATTGCTTTTCAGAGAGCTTTAAAGCGTGCAGATATACCTATAGCTTATTCAAATGGTTTTAATCCTCATCAGCTTATAGCTTTTGCACTTCCTTTAAGTCTTGGATATACAAGTACGGGAGAATACGGAGATTTTCAGCTTCAGTATGAAATGGATTGTGATGAGCTTAAAGAAAGGCTTAACAATGCTCTTCCTTGCGGTATGTATGTTACGGAGCTTATAAGGCTTAAAGACGGTGTTAAAAACACTATGGCAAGTGTTTGTGCCGCATCTTATAACATTAAATTTGATGAGTCCATAACACCGGATGACATAAATAATAATTTAAAAGGCTTTTTGGCTCTTAATGAAATTGTAGTAATGAAAAAGACCAAAAATAATTTTAAAGAAACAGATATAAAGCCGGATATTATTAATGTTGAAAATATTTCCGAAAAAAATGCGGCTTTAAGAGTTCTGGTAAATGCCGGAAGCAAAAGAAATCTTAAACCGGAATCTGTTGCAGAAGGTTTCTGCAACTATATTAACAAAGAATATAACAGATATAAAATGTCATTTAACCGCAATAACATGCTTATGAAAGACAAATACGGACAGCTTGTGAGCCTTACAGACGGAGTTGGTTTGAATTGAAAAAAATTATAGTTGACGATTCGTTTTTTCAAACAAGAATAGCTCTTGTTAAAGACGGTGAGCCTATAGAGTTTTTTTATCAGAGCAGGCAGGAAAAAAGCCTTGTAGGCAATATATATGCTGGTAGAGTGGAAAATACTTTAAAAGGTATGCAGGCATGCTTTGTTAATATAGGTCTTGATAAAAACGGGTATTTGCCTTTATCTAAGGACAGAAAGCTTAAAAACGGGCAAACGGTTATTGTTCAGGTGGAAAAAGACGCTTTTGGCACAAAAGGTGTTGTGCTTACTGAGAAAATATCGTTTGCAGGTAAATTTGCAGTTGTTATTAAAAACGACGGAAAAAGTATAGGCATTTCAAAAAAAATTACGGATAAAAACGAGCGTGACAGGATTTTTAAAATAGTATCCTCTCTTGTGCCGGATAGCTGTTCGGTTATTGTAAGGACAGAAGGTGAAAACAAAAGTGCAGGGGATTTTGAAAGAGAAATCAGCATGCTTGTGAAAAAAGCGGAGTTTGTTTTTGAAAAGGCAGTATATTATAAGGCTCCGGCACTTATATTTGAGGAAGAAGATTTTGTTGTTAAAACACTGAAAAATATCTTCACATCGGATGTAGACGAGGTTATTTTAAATAACGAAAAAGACTTTAGTAATTTATCCGAAATTCAGTCTTTTAAAAATGGCAAAATTATTCTTTACAGCGGTAAAGTGCCTGTGTTTTCGGAATATTTTATAGAAAGTAAAATTGATAAGCTGTTCAGCAACAAAATTTGGCTCAAAAGCGGTGGATTTATTGTTATTGAACAGACAGAAGCCTGTGTTGTAATAGATGTTAATACAGGTAAATACACAGGCAAAAAGGATACTGAGGAAACATTTCTTAAAACAAATATGG
The DNA here is from genome assembly GCA_944384255.1 of uncultured Clostridia bacterium. Taxonomy (GTDB): domain Bacteria; phylum Bacillota; class Clostridia; order Lachnospirales; family Anaerotignaceae; genus Neoanaerotignum_A. The sequence goes on along the minus strand of CALWSS010000180.1, from coordinate 10,204 downwards.
AAGCTGCCCAAGAGATAGCAAAACAGCTGCGGCTTAGAAATTTATCAGGTATGATTATTATAGATTTTATAGACATGAAAAGTGAAGAAAACAGGCTTTTGCTTACTAAAAAGCTTCAGGAAGCTGTAAGCAGCGACAGACTTAAAACAACAGTTGTAGGCCTTACAGAACTTGGGCTTATGCAGCTGACGCGAAAAAAGAGCAGTCTTCCGGTTTTGAATTTAATTAGCAGGGATTGCATATGCTGTAAAGGAAGCGGGAAGATACCGTCTTTTGAGTATACAGCCGGTAAAATACTGCGTGAAATAGAAACTGTTTTTTCACAGACAATGTTCAGTGAAGTTATTGTTAAATCAAATAAAAAGGTTATAGACTTTGTTAAATACCGAAGTATGAATTTTGTTGATGAAATAAAGGAAAAATACGGCAAAAATATATTGTTTGAAGAGATAGAAACAGGTTCTTTTGATTATTACGAAATAGAAAAGAAAATGCTGAATAATAATGGTCTTTCGTGAAAAATACGGCAGTATTTTCGGCTTTTCTTGACTTTTATGTATCTGTATGTTAAAAATAATATAGTTTAATATTAATATAATTGGCATGTTATGCCTGTTTATCTATAAAGGAGGAGCAGAGTATGGGTCTTGATTATAAAAATGCCGGTGTAGACGTTGAAGCCGGATACAAAGCAGTAAAACTTATGAGAGAACATGTTCAGAGCACATTTAGAAAGGAAGTGCTTACTGATATTGGAGGTTTCGGCGGTCTTTTTTCGCTGGGAGCTTTTAAGGATATGGAAGAACCTGTACTTATATCAGGCACTGACGGTGTAGGCACAAAACTTAGACTGGCTTTTGTTCAGGATAAGCATAACACAGTAGGTATTGACTGTGTTGCTATGTGTGTTAACGATATTATATGTAACGGTGCACAGCCGTTGTTTTTCCTTGATTATATAGCTTGTGGTAAAAATGTTCCTGAAAGAATAGCTGAGATTGTAAGCGGTGTTGCAGATGGATGCCGTCAGAGCGGATGTGCCCTTATAGGCGGAGAAACAGCCGAAATGCCGGGATTTTATCCTGTTGATGAGTATGATATGGCTGGTTTTGCCGTTGGTGTTATAGACAAAAAGGACATTATAAATGGTGAAAAAATAGTTGAGGGAGATGTTATTATCGGTCTTCCTTCAAGCGGTGTTCATTCAAACGGTTATTCACTTGTTAGAAAAGTATTCGAGCCTATTGAAGAATATGCCAAGGAATATGTTGACGAGCTTGGAATGACTATAGGCGAATGTCTTTTAACACCTACAAAGATTTATGTTAAAGAAATACTCAGCCTTATGAAAAAAGCCGAAATTAAAGGCATAAGCAATATTACAGGCGGAGGATTTATAGAAAACATTCCAAGATGTCTTCCTAAGGGCAAAGGACTTTGTGCTACTATAGAAGAAGGAACATGGCCTGTTCTTCCTATATTCGACCTTATGCAAAAACGAGGAGAAATTGACAGAGCCCACATGTACAATACATTTAACATGGGTATTGGTATGGTGCTTGTTTGTGATAAGGAAAATGCAGACAAGATTCTTGCAGCAGTTGAAGAAATGGGCGAAAAAGCTTATGTTATAGGCAAAATCACAAAGAACGATGAAAAAGAGGTAGAGGTATGCTTAAAGTAGGAGTTCTTGTTTCAGGAGGCGGAACAAACCTTCAGGCTATACTTGACAACATAGAAAGCGGATACATAAATAATGCAAAGATTGTAACTGTTATAAGCAGCAATCCGGAAGCTTATGCCTTAAAAAGAGCCGAAAAGTATAATATCAATGCCGTTTGCATTAGAAAAAAAGACTATCCTGACGAGGAAAGCTTTCTTTCAGCTATGGAAAAACATTTAGACTCTTTTGGTGTTGAGCTTATAGTTTTAGCCGGATTTATGACAGTTCTTGGAAAGTCATTTACTGAAAAGTACAAAAATAGAATTATTAACATTCATCCGGCTCTTATACCGTCTTTTTGTGGTGACGGCTTTTACGGTCTTAAAGTGCATGAAGAAGCCCTTAAAAAAGGCGTTAAGGTAACAGGTGCTACAGTGCACTTTGTAAACGAAGAAACCGACGGAGGCCCTATAATACTTCAAAAGGCTGTTGAAGTGCAAGACGATGACACACCGGAGATACTTCAAAAACGTGTTATGCAGGAAGCCGAATGGAAGATATTCCCTGAGGCTGTTAAACTTATTTCTGAGGGGAAGATTGTTGTTGAAGGCAATAAAGTTAGGAGGCTTTTATAATGAAAGTTTTAGTAGTTGGCAGCGGCGGAAGGGAGCATGCCATTATTTGGAAGCTTAAACAAAGCCCTAAAGCTGATAAAATATACTGTGCTCCAGGTAATGCCGGTATAGCTCAGGATGCTCAGTGTGTGCCTATAGGCGCTATGGAAATAGACAAGCTGGTTCAGTTTGCCAAAGATGAGAAGATAGATTTTACCATAATCGGTATGGATGACCCATTGGTTGCCGGTGTAGTTGATGCTTTTGAGGCAGAAGGCCTTAGAGTATTCGGCCCAAGAAAAAATGCTGCTATTATAGAAGGCAGCAAGGCTTTTTCAAAAGACCTTATGAAAAAATACGGTATTCCTACAGCTAAATATGAAACATTTGATAACTACGACGAAGCTAAAAAATATGTTCTCAGCCAAAGTGTGCCTATAGTAGTTAAAGCCGACGGACTTGCCCTTGGAAAAGGTGTTTTAATATGCAATACACATGATGAGGCAGTTGCAGCTCTTGACGAAATAATGGTAGACAAGAAATTCGGTGCTTCAGGCAGCAAAGTTGTTATTGAGGAATTCCTCACTGGTCCGGAAGTTTCTGTTCTTTCGTTCTGTGACGGAAAAACAGTAGTTCCTATGGTTTCAGCTCAGGACCACAAGAGGGCTTATGATAACGACGAAGGCCTTAACACAGGCGGTATGGGTACATTTTCTCCAAGTCGTATATATACAAAAGAAATCAATGACGACTGTATGGAAAAGATATTCAAACCTACTGTTGCAGCCATGGCTAAAGAAGGCAGACCTTTTGTCGGTGTTCTTTACTTTGGCCTTATGCTTACAAAAGATGGTATGAAGGTTATAGAGTACAACGCACGTTTTGGCGATCCTGAAACACAGGTTATACTTCCAAGACTTAAAAGCGATTTGCTTGAAATAATGGAAGCCTGCGTTGATACAACACTTGATAAAATGGATATTCAGTGGTACGATAATGCGGCTGTTTGTGTTGTTGAAGCCAGCGGAGGATACCCGGTAAAATATGATAAAGGATACGAAATAACCGGTCTTGACAAAGTTAAAGACAGAGACGACATTATTGTTTTCCATGCCGGAACAGCAGAAAAAGACGGAAAATTTGTAACAAACGGCGGTCGTGTCCTTGGCATAACGGGTATTGGCAAAGACATTGATGAAGCCAGAACAAAAGCTTATGAAGGTGTTGATTTGATTAACTTTGAGAAAAAGCATTTCAGGCACGATATAGGCATTAAAAAATACTGATTTGTATAGTGCCGCATGAATATTATTCCTGCGGCATAGTTTCTAATGTAAATAAATAAAATTACTTTTTTACAAACGGGATATGGTTTAATATTGAGGAGTGTGAGATATATGACAGATATTCAGGTCTGCATAGGTAGTGTATGTCATCTTAAAGGATCCTATGACATTATTAACAAGCTTAATAAATTAATTGAGGAAAACGGTCTTAGTGATAAATATAAAGTTAAGGCAACTTTCTGCCTTGGCAACTGCGTTGGAGCCGTATGTGTAAAACTTAGAGAGGAGATTTATTCAGTTCTTCCGGAAACAGCTGAGCAGTTCTTTAACGAGAACGTAAAAGGAAGTGCTGAATAATGAGACTTTTTAACTTCACTGTTTCCAACTGCCGTAACTGCAATAAATGTGTACGTGAATGCCCTGTAAAGGCTATAAGGTTTATTAACAATGAGGCTAAAATATCTGAAACACGGTGTATTGCCTGTGGACAATGCTTTGTTGCCTGCCCACAGCATGCCAGAAATGTTCAGAATGATGTAGAAAAAGTTCTTAATGCCATTGATTATGGCAAAAGAATTGTTGCCATACTTGATTCGGCTTATATGGGAACATTTAAGGAGCCGGCAAAATTTGTATCAGCTTTAAGGGCATTGGGCTTTGATTCTGTTCAGGAAATGGCAGCGGCTTCTGAAAAAGTTACTGAGCTTTATATAAAATACATTAATGAAAACGCAGGAAAACAGGACTATTTTATTTCAAGCACCTGTCCGGCAACATATATATTTATTGAAAAGTACCACCACGAACTTATAAAATATCTTATGCCTGTAGCTTCGCCTATGGTTATGCTGGGCAGGGTAATAAAAAAAGATGACCCTAACTGTATGGCCGTTTATGTAGGCCCGTGCTTAAGCAAAAAATACGAAACTTTCCCTAAAGACGGGGCTGAAGTAGATGCACATATTACATTTGTTGAGATTTTGAAAATGTTCAGAAGACGTGGAATAAATATTGATAATATGGAGCCTTCTATACCGGATCTTGTACCGGCTCATTCAGGTGAAAATTATTCAATATCCGGTGATATGTGGCCGGAACTTACCAAAACAGTTGAAGATAACGGATATGATATTTTAAGAGTTAACGGAATGGATAATGTAAAAGAGCTTTTTAAAAGCATTGAAAACGGAACTCTTGAAAAATGTTATATCGGTTTATCAGCCTGCAATGAATCATGTATTAATGGACCATTTATTCCATGGGATGCAAACGGACTTTTTTGCAGAAGACAGAAAATTAAGTCTTTTGCTGAAAAAGGCGGCTGGGGAATAGGCCGCAAAAAGATAGATTGGGATAAAATAGATACAACTTATACATTTGTACCTAAGGAAGTACCTAAAGACCAGCCGGACGAGGCAGAAATTCGTAAAATTCTTCTTGATATGGGCAGAAAAACAAAGGCTGATGAGTATGACTGTGGTGCCTGCGGTTACAATACTTGCCGTGAAAAGGCCATAGCAGTTTATAACGGTATGGCAAGCATTGAAATGTGCTGGCCTAACATGCGTGAGAAGGCTAAAAGAATAGGAGATTTGTTCTTTAGAAACTCTATTAACATACTTTTCCTGCTTGACAAAAACTTAAACATAGTGCAAATTAATCCTGTAGGTGAAAGAAAGCTTGGCTTTAGGGAAGAAGAAGCCGTAGGAAAACCGGTAGATATATTTAATGCCGGACGTGATATTTACCAGCAGGCTCTGAATATAAAAAATGATATTCTTAATGTTAAAATGCGTTTGAAAGACAAAAATTTAACCGTTATTACTAACATTGTGTATATAGAAGGCGATGAGATTTTTGTTTTAATGCAGGATATTACACAGGAAGAAGAACGCAAGGAAGAGCTTGCAAAACTTAAAATGCATACTGTTGAAACGGCTCAAAATGTTATTAAAAAGCAGATGAGAGTTGCTCAGGAGATAGCAAGTCTTTTAGGCGAAACAACAGCTGAAACAAAGGTTGTACTTAACAGGCTTAAAGATGTTGTGCTTAAAGAAGAAGGTGATTAAATGTATTATATCGACACTTCTTTTGACAGCTTAATTAAGCATGGCGAAGAGTTATGTGGCGACCATGTGGAGCAGGCAAGGCTTAAGGACAGCTGCATACTTGTTTTATCTGACGGTCTTGGAAGCGGTGTAAAGGCTAATATCCTTGCTACCCTTACATCCAAAATAGCTGTTACAATGCTTAAAGAAGGCTCAACACTTGAGGAAACAATAGATACTATAGTGCATACACTTCCTGTATGTAATGAAAGGCATTTGGCATACTCAACTTTTACTATAGTAAAAATATATAACGACGGACGTGGATATGCTGCTGAGTTTGATAATCCGTTTATTTTCCTAATTAGAAACGGAGAAAATGTGCCTCTTAAAAGGCAGAAGAGAGTTCTTAACAATAAGACAATATATGAGTGCAGTTTTACAATGGATAAGGATACTCTTCTTGTGGCAGTTAGCGACGGAGTTGTTCATGCCGGAGTAGGGCGTTCCCTTGATTTAGGCTGGCAGTGGGATAATGTTGATGATTATGTTAAAAGCCTGAATATGGATTTTTCTGCTCTTGATGTAACAAATAATATTCTGGACAAATGCCGGAATTTATATGAAAATGAGGCCGGAGATGATACAACTGTCCTTTCTGTTAAGATTAAGGAACAGGAAACAATAAATCTTTTTACTGGTCCACCTAAAAATCCGGCTGAGGACTATAATGTAATTAAAGAAATACTTAATGCCGAAGGCAAGATTGTTGTTTGTGGCGGAACAACGGCAAACATAGTAGCCCGCTCGTTAGGTGCAGAGCTTGATGTGGATATTTCTACAATGACTCAGGAACTGCCGCCTATAGGCAAAATACCGGGAATTGAGCTGGTTACGGAAGGTGTTATTACAATTAATAAGGCACTGGATATAATGCGTGATTATATAGTGCCTGAAAAAAATGCGGCTGCTTTGAAAAAGCTTAATGAAAAAAATTCAGCTTCAATGCTGGCGGCTCTTATAATAGAAAGATGTGAAAAGCTAAATATGTGGATAGGACAGGCTGTAAATCCGGTTCATCAAAATCCAAAGTATCCTATGGACTTCCACTTTAAAATGAAACAGCTGGAAGACTTTGTTTCTGTTGTAAGGCAAATGGGAAAAGAAGTAAATGTTGTTTATATTTAATTAAAAGTAGAAGGAATATTCAGAGGGGAAACGTATGAGTAAATTTGAAAGTAATGTTCAGTATACTAAATATCTTGTAAACAGAGAAATTGCCAAAAGATTTCTTGCAGGTGAAAATCTGAATGAGGTAATAGAGGATATAGCCCAGACAATTATACCAGGCCCTAAGCCTATTACTCGATGCTGTATTTATAAAGAAAGGCATATTATAGGCGACAGAGTTAAAATTGCTATTGAGCCGCTTAAAGAAGGCGAAAATGTAATTAAAATTATACGTTCGGCATGTGATGAATGCCCTGTAGACCGTTTTGTTGTAACTGAGGCTTGCCGTGGCTGTCTTGCACATAAATGCCATGAGGTATGCCCGAGAAATGCAATAACTATTGTTAACCACAGAGCATATATTAATCAGGAACTTTGTATAGAATGTGGAAGGTGCCACGATGTATGCCCGTTTGGTGCTATAAGTGATGTTTTAAGGCCTTGCCTTTGCTCATGTGGCGCTAAAGCCATTGTTATTGATGAGGATAAAAAAGCATATATTGACGATGAAAAATGCACTCATTGTGGTGCATGTGTTTACAACTGCCCATTTGGTGCTATTGTAGACAAGTCTTATGTAGTTGAAATGCTTGATTTAATTAAGAAGTCTGAAAACAACTCTAAATATAAAGTTTATGCCATTGTTGCACCGGCTATTTCAAGCCAGTTTACAGAAGCTAAAATTGAACAGGTAATAAACGGAATAGAGAAGATAGGTTTCTTCCATGTAGTTGAAGTTGCTCTTGGTGCTGACATTGTTTCTTGCCATGAGGCTAAAGAGTTTGCCGAAACTATTGAAGAAAGAAAATGGATGACAACTTCCTGCTGCCCGGCTTTTGTTAAATATATAGAAAAGAACTATCCTGAGCTTATGAGCCATGTATCAGGCACAGTTTCTCCTATGATAGCTATTGCCCGTACAATAAGAAGCCTTGAGCCTAACTGCAAAATAGTATTTATAGGTCCTTGTACAGCTAAGAAAATGGAAATAAATGAGGATGACCTTAAAGGTGACGTTGATTTGGTAATAACATTTGAGGAATTACGAGCTGTATTTGACGCTATGGAAATTGACCTTACAAAATGTGAAGAAACAAGCCTTGATAATGCTTCTTATTACGGCAGACTTTTTGCCAGAAGCGGCGGTGTAATTGAAGCCGTTAAACAGGCAAACAAAAGCCTTGGCATAAATGCCGATATTCAGCCTGTTAAATGCAACGGACTTGACGAGGTTGTTAAAACTCTTAAAATCGCTTCTTTCGGAAGACTTAACGGCAACCTTATTGAAGGTATGGCATGTAAATGCGGCTGTATTGGCGGTGCGGCTTCAATAAGCCATGGATCTAAAGATATGTCAGAAGTTGACAAATATGGCAAGCTTTCAAAAGAGGAAAACAGCGTTCAGGCAACAAGGATATTCGATTTGGATAAAATCGATTTAGAGCGAAAATATAAGGTGCTTCAAAACAAAGATAATTAATAAAAAAATCGGCTGTAACTAATAAGTTACAGCCATTTTTAAGGTTATTTAGCCGCTTTAAGTAATGTTTAATAAATATTAAATATTATATTATTGTACTGAAATAAAAGAAATTGTATAATAAAATGGCATTATAAAAATAAAAAGCGGGTGATGTATATGGATAGAAGAAACAGACGAAAAAAGAGATTAAAAAGGCAGATAGCTATTTTAATTGCTTTAATTATAATTATTGCTGTGGTTATACTTTTATGTGTTACTATATATAACTTTGCTTTTAACAGAGCAAGAGATTATACAACAGCACCAAACACATCTTCTGTAACAAGCGAGGTACAATCAGTGCATATTACAATTCCTGAGGGTGCTGTTACAAAAGATATAGCAGAAATACTTGAGGAAAACGGCTTAATTTCAAGCAAACTTATGTTTAGACTGCAAAGTAAATATAAGGGCTATGACGGTACCTATGTTAAAGGCTCTTATGATATACCTATAGGCACGGATTCTGAAGAAATAATGAAAATTTTACAGGCCGGACCTGTTGCAGACGAGTCAAGGAAAGTTACAATTCCTGAAGGATTTACAGCTAAAAGAATAGCCGAAACCCTGGAGGAAAAGGGCATAGTTACAGCTGATGAGTTTATTGAAGAAATGAATAACGGCCAGTTTGACTATGATTTCTTAAAAGATATTCCAAAAAGAGATTATTACTTAGAAGGTTACCTTTTCCCGGCTACATATCAGTTTGAAGAAGGTGCAACGGCACATGATGTAATTTGTGCTATGCTTGACAGATTTGAAATAGCTTATGACAATATACTTAAAAATGTGTCATCTGATTATACAACAGACCAAATTGTGACAATAGCTTCTATGGTGGAATCTGAAATAAAAGTTGACAGTGAAAGAAGCATTGCGGCAGGTGTAATTTACAACAGACTTGAACAGGGTATGAAATTGCAGATTGATTCAACGGTTCAGTATGCCTTAGGCACAAGAAACGAAGTTGTTACATACAACGACCTTGAGATTGATTCGCCATATAACACTTATTTATATGCCGGTCTTCCGGCAGGGCCGATTTGTAACCCAGGTGAAGCTGCTCTTGAGGCTGCTGCTAACCCTGACAACAACGATTATTTATATTATGTTGTTAAAGAAAGAGGCAGCGGAGAGCATGTATTTACAAATAATTACGATGATTTCTTAAAGGCTAAAGAAGAATATCAAAACAGCTTTAATAATTAATGGTTATTATTTTATGAAATATTTTACACACAATTATATAAGCAAATATATAAGGCTTATACAGCCTAAATACGACGGTGTATTGGGGGAAATACAGGAAGAAGCTCTTTCAATGGAAATTCCCATTATACCACATGAAACCGCAAGATTTTTAAGCACTCTTTTAACAATTAAAAGACCAAAAGAAGTCCTTGAAATAGGCACAGCCGTAGCTTTTTCAGCAGGCCTTATGTGCAGGTATTTACAGCCTGACGGACATGTTACAACAATAGACCGTTACGAGCTTATGCTGAAAGATGCAAGAAAAAATATTAAGCGATTGGGTTTAGAAGATAAAATTAAAATAATACAAGATGATGCGGCTAATGTACTGCCGAAATTAGAAGGACCTTATGACTTTATATTTCTTGATGCGGCTAAAGGACAGTATATACAGTTTCTGCCGCAGATATTAAGGCTTATGCCTATAGGCGGTGTATTTGTTGCCGATGATGTACTTCAAGGTGGAAACATTGCAAAGTCAAGATTTTCACTTGAACGCAGACAGAGAACTATTCACAAAAGAATGAGAAATTTCCTCTGGGATATATCTCATTTGGATTGTCTTGAATCATCTATAATACCTATAGGTG
>CALWSS010000179.1 GCA_944384255.1 uncultured Clostridia bacterium | reverse complement strand
TTTATCATAAGTATAATATATATAACTAACTGTTAATGTATTTATTCCCAATCATCATTTTATTTTACATAGAAAATTCAAAACAAATGGGATTATTATTATTAAATATTTTGTTCAGCTCCTGTATTGTCATCAATGTGGCATTATAATCTTTAATAAAGCAAAATGCTTGTATAAAATTAATTATTGAACGGTTTAGTTTTGTGACAATATTATCTAATCATAATATAAGTATTTCTAATTTTTTTCTGACATAATTCTTATGCATTTTCCTTATAAAATTTAAACTGTTATATTTGAAGTTTTAAAAAATCTCTATTAGTGCTATTAAATAAACATTTTTTTCGGAAATATGCTTTTATTTAATAGGTAGAAATAATCGTCTGCATATTATCATTTTTAATAAGTTATAAGTTTATAAACTGATAATAGAATAATACATGTTTTATTGTATAAACATTTGAGAATATATATAAACAGAATGTAAACTAAATTCAATTAGAGTTGTTTTTTTTAATTGCAACAGCTTTTTAAATAAGGCTTATTGCATATAAAAATATTAATAAGAATAAAAAAGATATAATAATTTTTCGTTTAATATACTTTTTTAAGTGTATATGTTTAATTATGAACTAATTACTAACTAATGGATAAATGTATAGTATTTACAGGTTAGTGCAGATGATAAGGATGCTTATTTTTAATTTTTATATATGCTGTAAAAATTAAAGAAAGTCAAAATCTCAATGTATATGGCATAATTTTAAATTTTTATTGATGTTATTCATTATTTGTGAAGAAATATAAATTTATAAAAAGTTTATATTAAATTCAAATAAATATTAAAAAATATTTTATCGAATCTTTACATAGAAATATTTTTCATTTTTCAGTATTTATGTAAAAATTAAATTAATTATGATATATGAAAAAAATATAAAAAATAATTGAAAAAATTGAAAATTTATGCTATATTAATATCAATAATTTTTATTGCCTGTTATTGAGTTGTAAAATCATACTAATTTAATTTATTTTTAATGAACTTTTTGACGATTTTTGATAAATAAAAAATTTTTTTAGTCTGTATGTGGAAATCATGATGTAAGATATACATATAATCGTAAATATCTAAAGTTATTTATAGGTTATATTGTTTTTTATAAAGGATAAGCCTTTATATTTCAACAAGTTAAATGTTATTAAGTAATAATTCAATATACATAAATTAGGGGTTTATGTATTAATAAAGTTAATAGATTATGAGTTTTATAATTGCAAAAATTATATGCGACCATAATTTATTATATAGTAATTATTAATTATATTTTCAAAAGGGGGATTTTTATGAAGCATTTCAAAAAGGCAATATCGTTAGCATTAGCGGTAGCAATGTTTTTGAGTTTAACTGCATGCGGTTCTTCTGGCGGTTCGTCAGCAGGCGCATCAGGAAGTGCCACAGCATCAGGTTCTTCTGCTACTAGTGGGAAGGATTCATTGATTATGGGTTATACAAAAGAGCCTGATACTATTGCTCCTGGTGCAGATGCAAAGACAAATGCTCAAATGGTTGTTGCTATGCTTCATGACTGTCTTGTTGGCAAAGACCCTGCTGACCAGTCAGTTATAGTTCCGTCTATTTCTGATGAGTGGAGCTTTAATGAGGATGGTACTGTACTTACAATGCATATCCGCGATGACATTAAATTCCACGACGGAACACCACTTACAATGGATGATATTCTCTTCTCACTTTCTTATGCTACACAACAGGGACTTAACTCAAGTGGTGCCAGCATACTTCAGAGCTGGGAAGATGCCGGTGATAACAATCTTAAATTAACACTTGCTTATCCATATAAACCTATTCTCCAGATACTTGCAACACCTGGTTTTTCAATTATTTCCAAAGCTACATATGAAAAATGTGAGGCTGACGGTTCAAACTTTGGTATGCTTGAAAACGGAACAGGTGCTTATAAACTTGTAAGCTGGACAACAGGAGATAAAATGGTTCTTCAGTCTTATGACGAGTGGCACAGGGGAACTCCTGAGATTAAAAATGTAGAAATTAAACTTTGTTCAGATGAAACATCAGGCGGACTTATGATTGAAAACGGAGAGCTTGATTTCTTCATCGGTATGAACAATGCTGATAAACCTCGTTTCCAGAGCAACGAAAACCTTACTATAGTTGATGCACCTTCAGCTGGTACATATGTTATAGCAATGAACCTTCAGGAAGGTCGTTTTGCAGATAATCTTGCACTTAGAGAAGCAGTAGCATACGCTATCAACCGTGAAGAAATACTTCAGGGTGGTATGAATGGCGTAGGTGAAGTAACACCTGGTCCTATAACACCTGGATATTTTGGTTTTGTTGAAGGATTTGAACCATATCCTTATGACCCAGAAATGGCTAAACAGAAACTTGCTGAGGCAGGATATCCAGACGGTATTGATGTAAGCTTTAAAACAGCTTCTGACTCATGGTATTCAAACCCATCACAGGTTATAGTTGAACAGCTTCGTCAGGTTGGTATTAGATGTAATCTTGAAATTATGGAACGTGCTCCATTCCTTCAGGAGACACAGGAACAGCTTGATTATGAGATGTGCTATTACATAACATGGGGCGATTTCCCAGATGCTGACCCAGTTATGTGGGGTAAATTCCATAGCGAATGTATCGGTAAACAGATGCAGAACTTTGCTGGTGTAAATGACCCTGCAGTTGATGAGCTTCTTCTTAAAGCACGTACATCATTAGATGATAATGAGCGTTTAGAGTGTTACAAACAGCTTGCTGAAATGAATAAGGAAAATGTATGGTATCTTATGATTTTAACATCTTTTAACTCAGTTGTTATTAATAAGAACCTTCAGAATGTTGTTCCTATTCCTTCAGGTTACTATAATCCTGCTTTCTATTCATGGAGCTAATATAAGGATAAAATATAATCTGATACAAAAATAAATTTTGACAAGCGGAATTTTCCGCTTGTCAAAATATTAAATAGGGTTAACAAAGATATACGATAATATAACAGTGCGGATAATTTGAACAGAACGAAAGGACATAGCTTATGGTAAAGTTTATTATTAAAAGGTTATTAATGCTCATACCGGTTCTGTTAGGTATATCATTTATTCTTTTTTCCATCATGAACTTAACACCTGGTGATGCAGCAACTCTTCTTTTGGGAGACAGTGCTACTCCTGAAGCTGTAGAAACTCTTAGGCAACAGTTGGGGTTAAACGGGGGATTCTTTGAGCGTTATTTTAATTACATAGGAAATATTATCCTTCATGGTGATTTCGGTTTTTCTTATCGTACCAAAAACCCTGTATTTGACGAAATTTTCATAAGATTCAGCTATACAGTAAGGCTTGCTTTTACTGCTATTGCTATTTCATCAATATTAGGTGTTCTTCTTGGTATCGTTTCAGCTATTAAGCAGTACAGCAAAACAGATAATATAATTACAGCAATAACATTAATACTTACATCCATGCCGGACTTCTGGCTCGGACTTATGCTTATTATTCTTTTTTCTGTTAAGCTTGGAGTTCTTCCAATTTCAGGTGCAACTTCGTGGCAGCACTTTATACTGCCAGGTTTTACTGCCGCAGCCAACTATTTGGCAAATACTATCCGAATGTCGCGTTCTTCCATGCTTGAAGTGTCGAGAATGGATTATATTAGAACGGCACGAGCCAAAGGCGTTCCAGAAAGAGATGTTATATTCAAGCATATATTCAAAAATGCTCTTATGCCTATAGTTACACTTGTTGGTGTAAACATGGGCTGGCAGCTTGGTGGAACAATTATTATTGAACAGGTATTTGGTATACCTGGAATAGGTTCCCTTATGATTCAGTCTATAAGGCTTAAGGATGTACCTATTGTTATAGGCTGTGTTATGTTTATTGCAACTCTTTCATCAATAATAAACCTTGCAACAGACATATTATATGCTTATATAGATCCGCGTCTGCGTGCTAAGTTTGTAACAACAAAGAAAAAGGCGGTGAAGTCTAATGGCTGAAATTTCTTTAAACAAAAACAAAATTGATGAATCTACTGGTGAAGTTAAAAGAAGAGGTCAAATAGCTTCTATTTGGTTCAGATTTAAAAAGAATAAGCTTGCTTTGGCAGGATTAATCATATTTGTTGCTTTAGTTATTATAGCGTTTATCTCACCGCTTATACTTGATTATGAAACAGATATTATTACTCAGGAAATATCAAACAGATTTCAAGGTCCAAGTCTTGAGCATCTTTTTGGCACTGACCAGTTTGGTAGGGATATATTTAAGAGAATACTTTGGGGTTCAAGAACATCTATGTTCGTTGGTATCGGCGTTGTTGCCATTTCCCTTGGCGGCGGTGCAATTATAGGCTCTATATCAGGATATTATGAAGGCAGTGTTGCAGATAACGTTTTAATGCGTTTATGCGATATGTTCCTTGCTATTCCTGGTACTCTTCTTGCTATAGCTCTTGTTTCAGCTTTCGGAAACAGCATACCTAATCTTATGTTGGCTTTGGGTATAAGTACAATGCCTAAAATGTCAAGAATAGTTAGGTCTTCGGTTCTTTCGCTTAAAAACCAAGAATTTGTTGAAGCTGCTATAAGCTGCGGAACGAGTGATGCACGTATTATGTTCAGGCACATATTGCCTAATGCTGTAGGCCCTATGATAGTTGAAGGTACATTATCGGTAGCTCGAAGCATTATTTCTATTGCTTCAATGAGCTTTATCGGTTTAGGTATTCAGCCTCCTAACCCTGAGTGGGGCGCAATGCTTTCAGAAGCAAAAACACAGATGATTAACTATCCGTATCTTGTATACGCACCTGGTTTTGCTATCGTTCTTACAGTTATGTCATTAACTCTTATTGGTGACGGTTTAAGAGACGCTTTGGATCCAAAAATGAAAAACTGATACGAGAGGGGATATAGCCGTGGATGATGAAAAATTATTAGATATTAGAGGTTTATATACACAATATGATACAGATGATGACGTTGTTTACGCGGTAAATAATTTGTCACTTTCTCTTAGCAAAGGAAGAACTTTAGGTCTTGTTGGTGAAACTGGCGCAGGTAAAACAACAACTTGCCTTAGTATACTTAGGTTGCTTCCTGATAAAATAGGTAAAATAACAGCAGGGGAAATTTATTTTGACGGAAAAAATCTGATTGACTTACACGAAGAAGACATGCGTCAAATCAGAGGAAATGATATTGCCATGATTTTCCAAGACCCACTGTCAAGCCTTAACCCTGTTTATACAGTTGGTATGCAGATAGGTGAAGCACTTAAGTATCATGGTATATACAAAAATGAAAAAGAAATCGACAAAAGAGTAGAAGAAATGCTTGAGCTTGTTGGTTTGCCTAAAGAAAGAAAAAATGACTATCCACACCAATTTTCAGGCGGAATGAAACAAAGAGTTGTTATAGCTATGGCTCTTGCTTGTGAACCTAAGTTGCTTTTGGCCGATGAGCCTACAACTGCTCTTGATGTTACAATACAGGCCCAGGTTCTTAAACTTATGAATGACCTTAAGGAACATCTTAATACTTCTATGATTCTTGTTACACATGACCTTGGTATTGTTGCTGAAACTTGTGAAGATGTAGCCGTTATGTATGCCGGTTCAATAATAGAAAAGGGCAGTGCTGAAGATATTTTTAACGGTGAAAATCACCATCCTTATACAGTTGGATTATTTGCTTCCATACCAAACCTGAAAGTTAAAACAAGACGTCTTAAACCGATTGATGGATTAATGCCTGACCCGGCTAATTTGCCTAAAGGTTGTACATTCAGCCCAAGATGCCCACATTGTATGGATATTTGCAAAACCGAAGAACCTCCATGTGTTATGATGGGCGGAGAGCATATGATAAAATGCCATCTATTCACATCAAAGTAAGGAGGCTGGTTTTTAATTATGAGCGATTTAATTTATACAGAAGGTTTAAAAAAGTATTTTAAAACGCCGTCAGGAATGCTTCATGCTGTTGATGATATTAATCTTAGAATACCGGAAGGAAAAACTCTTGGAGTTGTTGGTGAGTCCGGCTGTGGAAAATCAACTCTCGGAAGGACTATTATTCGTTTAATAAATGCAACAGAAGGCAAAGTTTATTTTGAAGGCCAAGATATAAATACATTTGATAAAAAACAGCTTAAACATTTTCGTAAAGAAGCTCAGATGATATTTCAGGATCCGTATTCATCAATTAACCCACGTATGTCTGTAGCACAGATTATTGCGGAGCCTATGATTGTATGTAAAACGGAAAAAGACAGCAAAGCAAGGGAACATAAGGTTAAAGAACTTATGGATATAGTTGGTTTGGCACCTCGTTTTTATAATGCCTATCCACATGAGCTGGACGGTGGAAGAAGACAGAGAATAGGTGTAGCCAGAGCTTTGGCTCTTAATCCAAAATTTATAGTTTGTGATGAACCTGTTTCAGCCCTTGACGTTTCCATTCAGGCTCAGATACTTAACCTGCTTATGGATTTACAGGAAGAAAGAAACCTTGCTTATATGTTTATTACCCATGACCTTAGCGTTGTTAAACATATAAGCCAGAGAATAATGGTTATGTACTTAGGTGAATGTATAGAGCAGTCGGAAACAGATGAGCTTTATGAAAATCCACTGCATCCGTATACAAAAGCACTTCTTGATGCCATACCTATTCCGGAAATTGGCGCTAAAAAGCAGCAGAATATAATAAAGGGTGAGGTTAAAAGCCCAATAGACCCAGCTCCTGGCTGTCGATTTGCTCCAAGATGTCCTTATGCTAAACCGGAATGTCTTGAGGGCAAAATTAGGGAAATAGAGGTTTCTCCAAATCATAAAGTTTCCTGTGTATTATATTATTAAAAAGCATAAATAATAAAGCAATCATGTCTTTTGACATGATTGTTTTAATAATAAGGCAAAATATATAAACTTCTTTTTAAAATAATAATATGTAGTGTTTAAACTTCATTTATAAAAAATAGACTATTGAAATGATGCAGTAATGTTGTATATTTCATGTTTTTTAAAAGAGGTGCTGTGTATATGAAGGCATTAAAAGTCAAAAGACTTTATGACGGAAATTTGGGTGTTTATATCGATAACTGTGTTGTTGTAATAAATGGGGAGTACATAGAACAAATACTTACTTTAAATGAATTTGAAACGTATAAGATTTATAATAATGT
>CALWSS010000178.1 GCA_944384255.1 uncultured Clostridia bacterium | reverse complement strand
TTTTGTCCACAACTGGGTGACGGCCTTCTTTAATATCTATAATTCCGCTGTTATCAACTTTTGGCATTACATAATTATGCTTCTGTGCTGTTTCGGCAAAAGACTGCAATACATCAACGATTGCTGTTGCATGAGCAGTTTTTTGTATTCTTTCAGCCTGATTTGTTATAAAGTTTCTAACTTTACAGAATAAATCATATTCAAGAGAAACAGTCTTTTCTTCTGAGCTTAATATAAGTTCAGAAATTTTCATCAGCTCATCTGTTGTATATCTTTCTGCATTAGCTAATGTCTGTTTTCTTATGTATCTGTCTGGCACATCGTTTATATTTGATTTTGTTACTTCTATATAATGGCCGAAAACTTTATTGTATCTAACTCTGAGATTTTTAATGCCTGTTGCTTCACGTTCTTTATTTTCTAAATCTTTTAACCAGTTTCCGCCGTCATCTTTAGCCTGAAGCAGAATATCAAGCTCATTATCAAAGCCTTTTTTGATTATTCCGCCTTCTCTTACACTAAAAGGCGTATCCTCGTCAACAATGGCTTTATCAATAATTGAATAAACATCATTAAGCTCATCAAGCTCAGTACATAAATCACTTAAATACTGGGATGAACACCTTTGGATAGTCTTTTTAAGCAGAGGAATATTTTTAATAGAGCTTTTAAGTGAAACCAAGTCACGGCAGTTGGCTGTTTGATATATGATTTTAGATGTTATTCTCTCAAAATCATACATTGAATTAAGAATTTCTTTTATTTCTTCTCTTAAAAAGAATTCATCATAAAGCTCCGAAACAGAGTTTAAGCGTCTGTTTACTCTATCGGCGTCAATAAGCGGCTGTTCTATATAGCTTCTTAAAAGCCTTGCACCCATAGCAGTTTTTGTATTATCAAGAACCCAAAGAAGAGAACCTTTTTTATTTTTTTCTCTTATTGTTTCGGTAAGCTCAAGGTTTCGCCTTGTTGCCATATCCAGAAACATAAAGTCATTTGTGGAATAAAACTTTATGTTTCTTATATGGCTTAAATCGTTTTTTTGTGTATCTTTAAGGTAGCGCATAAGACAACCAGATGCACATACACTGAATATTCTGTTTTTAAGACCCATGCCGTCAAGTGTTTCTATTTTAAAATGCCGGCACAGTTCTATATTTGCATTGTTATACTGAAACATCCAGTTTTCGGATGTTCCTATTTTTATATGAAGTTTGTTTTCAATTTCTTTTGCACATTCTGTTGTAGTAAAGCCTTCATTTGAAATTATCTCGGAAGGGTTAAACTTTGCACATTCATCTATTAATTTGCTTTTAGCATTTATACCTGTAAAATCTGTTGTCAAAAACTCGCCGGTTGTTACATCACAAACGGATAAACCATATCCGTTTTTATCGGCATATATACAAATGATATAGTTGTTCTTTTCTTCATCAAGAGCAGTATTATCAATTACCGTTCCCGGTGTTACAATTCTTATAACATCCCTTTTAACTATGCCTTTGGCAAGCTTCGGGTCCTCTATCTGTTCGCATATAGCGACTTTATAGCCTTTTGATACAAGTTTTGATATATAACTGTCGGCACTGTGAAAAGGGACGCCGCACATGGGCGCCCTTTCATCCTGTCCGCAGTTTTTGCCTGTAAGTGTTAGTTCCAGTTCCTTGCTGGCAATAAGCGCGTCATCATAAAACATTTCATAGAAGTCCCCCAGCCTGAAAAAAAGCAGACAATATTTGTATTTTTCTTTTATTTCAAAATACTGCTCCATCATAGGCGAAAGTTTAGCCATCGGTTGACCTCCATATCAGTTATAAATCGGTTATAAATATGTTATAAATTAGTGGCAGCCTGTGCAGCCTGAGCATACTCCGCTGCAGCCTGAAGTATCATTTCCCTGAATTGTTGCACTTATAATATTAAATACTGAGTTTACAAATGCACCATATTCAGTTTCAGCCTTCATAAGACCGGATGTTACTTCGTTTTCTTTAATCTGTTTTTCAATTTCTGTTATTTTGTTGCCAATGTCTGTAAGAGGCATTTTGTCGCTGTCCTTATCAACCATAATATCATTAAATTTCTGTTTAAGCTCAGCATATTCAGCTACAAGCTTCTGAGCCTCGTCATTGTTATCAAAAGCCTCTCTTGCTGCATTAAGTTTCTGTGCTGCTTCACATTCAAGCATTTCTTTGCCAAGTGCTCTTGCCTGATCATAAATACTCATTTAAACTCAAATCCTTTCTCCTATTAAATAAAATGTTTTGTTTTCTAATATCTTAACAGGTACTGTTTTGCCTATTAAATCAGTACTGCCGTTAAAGTGAATTAAAGTATTGTCTGTGCTTCTACCGGTTACAACTCCTGTTTGTGAGCTTTCTTTTTCCACAAGCACATTATATGTTTTGCCTATTTTATCTTGATGTATACGATGTATTCCTTCGTTTAATACATCAAGAAGCCTGTCGAAGCGGTCATGAGCAGTTTTTTCATCAACCTGCCCTTCCATAACAGCTGCCGGTGTTCCTATTCTTTTGGAATAAATAAATGTAAATGCTGTTGAAAAACCGGCTTTTCTAACAACATCAAGTGTTTCCTGAAAATCTTCTTCTGTTTCCTGTGGGAAACCTACTATTATATCTGTACTTATCATTATGTCAGGTATTTCTGCTCTGATTTTATTTATAAGGTTAAGATATTTTTCTTTGGTGTAGCGTCTGTTCATTTTTTCAAGTATGCGGTCGCTTCCTGCCTGAAAAGGTAAATGAAGATAATTGCATACTTTGTCACAGTCCCTCATGGCATATATAAGCTCATCTGATAAATCCTTTGGATGAGATGTCATAAATCTTATTCGCTCTATGCCATCAATCTCGTTAGCTTCCCTTAAAAGCTGAGCAAATGAAACAGGCGGATTTAATGTTTTGCCGTAAGAATTTACGTTCTGACCCAAAAGAGTAATTTCTTTAACTCCGTCTTTGGCAAGAAGTCTTATTTCGTTAAGTATATCTTCTTTTTCACGGCTTCTTTCACGTCCACGAACATAGGGAACAATACAGTAAGTGCAGAAGTTGTTGCAGCCATACATAATATTTACACTGGCCTTGTAAGGAAACTCCCTTACATAGTCTGTATCTTCCACAATATCAGTATGTTCTTTCCAAATATCTATAACCTGCTGGCCTGTTTCAATCCTTGTAAGCAAAAGTTCCGGAAGTTTATGAAAATTAAATGTGCCGAAAATTATATCCGTATATCTGTATGACTTTCTAATTTTCTCAATAACAAAATCTTCCTGCATCATACAGCCGCAAAGAGCTATTATTACATCCGGCTTAAGCTTTTTAATGTGTTTAAGAACACCAAGCTTACCAAAAACTTTTTCCTCTGCATTTTCACGAACACAGCATGTATTATATATTATAAAATCAGCATCATTTTCATTTTCGGTTTTATCATAACCCATTCGGCTTAAAATGCCAATAATTTTTTCTGAGTCATGAGCATTCATCTGACAGCCCATAGTAAGGCAGTAGAATTTTCTTTTTATACCTGTTTTGGCAAAATACTGCTCATTCCACTTTTTAACTTTTGCTATAGCTTCAGCAGAAACTTCAGCATTTTTAACATCATTTTTTAATTCCATTAATATTTCCTTTCAGTATTATAAAAATAAGCTTTAAAAAGCACTATTAAATTAGTTTACCATATACAATTATTTAATTCAATAGAATAAGGTTTTAACATTAAAAAAAACCGTTTCTTTTGAAAACGGTTTAAATTGATTTTTTAGTCTTTAATCATGTGAACGTTAATATGGTTATATGTCATTTCTATATTATTGGCGTCAAATTCTTTTTTAACTCTTTCAATTAAGTCATAATAACCTGTCCA
>CALWSS010000177.1 GCA_944384255.1 uncultured Clostridia bacterium | reverse complement strand
ATGATGCATCAGTTATTGACAAAGTTCGCTCTGTCAAAGCAGCTGTTGTACTGACAAGTCAGATTGCAGCTCAAGAAGAATGGGCTAAGCAAAGCGGATATACGGCACGTACTGGAATGAAACAAGTGTTTACTCCCAATCTGAATACGAATGGTGCAATCGCAGACGGAATATATGAAATCGTTGAAAACATTGAAATCGGTAATCCAAACGAAAACAAAGTATATACAAAAAAGATTGAATCCGAATCGATAGAAAAAAGCTCTGTTGTTCGTGAATCATTCTCTGAAAAACTCAAAAATGAATATCATGCTTCTATTAACCAAAAAATTGCGGCTGCTGATTCAGTTAGTGAATTGATAAATACTATAAAAACAGAACAACTTGCCCGAAATTGCTACTTGGGCGACTTAGATCTGCCTACGGCTAAGGCATTGGTACAAACGATATATTCTTCTATAAAAGAAAGCGGACTACAAGATATAATTGGTACTATGCCTGTTATCGGTACTACATCTGCTGTATTTAGTGAGATTAGAAAAAGTTTAGAAATAGAATTCCAAAAGCTGTACCAGGAACGCTATCCGGATAAACCCATATCTGCATTTAACGAAGACATTCAATATCAAGTCAATGATTATATGTCTGCAAAATTTGGCATATCTGACAATACATTGGCAATATCTGTATCATTTGATGCACAAAAGGATTTCGATGCGAGTAAAGAGAAAATACTTCAAGGTGGAAATGTTACTGCAGCTGTTGGAGACAATACTGTTTCAAAATCATTTAATGGCATCCTACTAAATGCAACAGACAGCACTAGCTTAAAAGAACTAAAGGTAAAGCTGATACAAGAGGAAGCAGACGGCTATTCCCCAAAAGAATGTAATACATTCCAGTATCTAGCTATACATGAATTAGTTCATCAAGCAGATCACATTCTCAATATTAGTAAAGATCCAGACATCATCAATTATTATGATAAGTTTTCTAAGTGTGAAATTGAAAAACAAAAAGAATTACTATGTTTATATGGTGCAGACAATATAAATGACTTTGTTGCGGAAGCTTATGCTGAAGCAATATGTAGTACACATCCAAGAAAAATAGCACTCTATATCAAGCAAAAATTTGACGCTGCGGCTAAAAATTATCGAAAAAAGAACGATGATTATATCAGGGAAAGGGAACGTTAAGGAGTGATTATATGGATAAACTGGAACTTAACTGTGAATATGTAACAATAAAAATCAGACAAATCAAAACAGATGAAACTGGTAGAATTTACGAGGAAGTCGTGGAGCAAAAAGTTCCTGATTTTATTGCTCGGATTTTGACGGGTGCCCCGGCGTCCTCAGGAGGAAAACAAGATGGACATGTTTGATCAATATTTAAGAGAACTAACTAGACAATATGTGAAGACAAATCTTTCTAATGACGATTATGAAGAGATATACGTTCGTTTCGACAATATAGACTATATTAGCGAAGTTTGCCCATGTTTATTAACCATGCGTTTTTTAGCTTGACAATGAATCCTTTACAATGAAAGTCTTTGATGATAATATCCAAAGTTCGTTATCGTATAATTAGGTAAATATTAAATGGAGGTAAATGAAAATGGCAGATTACGACAACACAATCATTCTCTATGATGAGGATGGAAACGAAGTGGAATTTGAAGTAGTACACTACGCTCAGTACAAAGGTGAAACATATTTAGTCCTTTGGTCAGAAGATTCAGATGCTATGCCAATTGTTGTTGAAAGAAATGGAGACTATGAAGTTGTTGATGACAATGACGCACTAAATTATGTTAGAGCTTCTTTTGCGGAAGATATGGTAGACCTGAAACTTGAAATAGAATCTCTCTCTGATGATTTGGAAGAGCTTATTGAGCACGCAGACGATTTGCTTGATGAAGATATTGTTACTACTGATGATGAGAATGTTTCTGAACTTGAATCGTCTATATCTCCAGTAGAGTTTGATTACAACAAATACATATTACAATCTCAGGATTATCTATTTAAGAAAGCATTATCCCAGTATAATTCTTATAACTATGAGGAAGCTATGTCCTTGTTTATCTCAGCACAAGAGGATGGAAATGTTTATGCAGCAGCACACATCGGTATTATGTACTACTATGGAGAGGGTTGTAATAAAGATAAACAAAAAGCTTTTGAGTACTTTGAAACAGGATACAAGGCAGGTTGTCCATTAGCTGCAGCATGGTATGCTGAATGTTATAGAATGGGACATGGTGTAACCAAGAACAAGGATTATGCTACCAAACTTTTTAAAGCAAACGAAGCCGCATTGAAAGAATTATGTTCTGCCGAAGACGTTTCAGCTCTGTATTTCCTCGGATATAATCTGATAATGGGTGTGGGTTGCGAAGTTGATGAAATTGAAGGCGTAAATCTTTTGAAAAAAGCAGTATTTAAGGGCGATATCCGTTCTGCTGTACAACTGGCTGAATGTTATATCAACGGTTGGGGCGTAGCAGAAGATGCAAATAAAGCTATAGATTTACTAACAAAGTATCCTGCTCCTAAGAGCACAAAATATAACTTCCTTCTTGGAAAGGCTTACTACTATGGAAATGGTGTGGAAAAAGATTACACCAAAGCTTTTTCTTACTTTGAACAAGCGGCAAAACTGGGATTTGGCAAGGCGAAAGATTATCTTGGTGACTGTTATTATAACGGTCAAGGCGTTGAAAAAGATTTATATGAAGCAGCTAGATGGTATAAAGATGCCGCAGACAATAATGGTACAGCCAGCGCCGCACATAGCCT
Organism: uncultured Clostridia bacterium; assembly: GCA_944384255.1. Lineage (GTDB taxonomy): Bacteria > Bacillota > Clostridia > Lachnospirales > Anaerotignaceae > Neoanaerotignum_A. The sequence goes on along the minus strand of CALWSS010000177.1, from coordinate 11,868 downwards.
TGCTTTTATGTATATGAACGGTGAAGGTGTGCCAGAAAACGAAAAAAAAGCCATAGACTATTTTATGATTGCCGCCGAGGGTGGCATTGTCCAAGCTCAAAGAATTATCTCGCAGGAATATGTATCTGGTAATATTTTAGATAGAGACTATGAAGCTGCACGAGTATGGATGGAAAAAGCAGCGAACAAGGGCGATGCGCAGGCTCAGATGATCTTAGGTCGATATTATGTAAGTGACTTCGGTTATAACGATGACCAAAAGGCTTTTGAATGGTTTAAAAAAGCAGCAGATCAAGGAGATGCAGAAGCCGAATATACGGTGGGTGGATGTTACATTCACGAAATCTATGTAAAAAAAGACCCGGTTATTGCTAACCAATGGTTCGAAAAAGCAGCGCAAAAAGAACATCCTAAAGCTATGTATGAGCTTGGCGTTAGCTACATAGATGGGCGTGGCATATCGAAAGATACTGAAAAAGGTATTCAATTTTTAACGGCAGCCGCAGAAAAAAATTCTACAGATGCTTGTGAACTGCTTGCTAAGTTATACAAATCTGGAATTAAAAATTATAACGGACAAAGTAGTTACATAAATCTTACAGATGCACTGCTTTATGCAAAAAAACTTGTAGAATTAACGGATAATGCCGAAGCTCAGTATTTGTTAGCTTCTATTCTGCAAGAATTAGGAAATTCTGGCGAGGCTAAAACATGGTATCAGAATGCTGTTGATAACGGCTCTCAATCTGCAAAACTGGCATTGAGTAAAATGTACATTCTTGAAGGAGTAAATTATTCCGATGCCGTCTCAATGCTTGAAACAATTTCTTCTAAGAAAAATGGGGAGGCTCAATATCTTCTTGCCTATTGTTTAGAAAACGGTTATGGCTGTGAAAAGAACAAAAAGCAAGCCAAAACACTTTATGGAGCTGCAAAAGCGAACGGTTATACTGAGAATCCGATTCCTCGTAAAAAGAAATTTGGATTGTTTTAAGCTATAGAAACATGAAGTAATGACATGTTTTTTGCTGTGTAATAAATGTAATAAGGAGTGGTAAAATGGAATGCCCTTTTTGCAAAAAGGATATAAATGAGAGTGCTGTCTTTTGTCCTAATTGCGGGCAATTACTCGAGAATAATCTAAGATTTCAAAGTGTTGATAATTATTGGGATGATATAAATACTAAAACAAAAAAAGAAATCGAAAACCATGAGAGAGAAATTTATGAAAAGAAAAAATCAAAACGAAAAGTTCGAGCGAAAAAATTTTTTAAAGTCTTTTTCGTTTGCCTGGTTATTCTCATCTTATCTTGCACAGTATATGTTTTAATCAAGAATCACAATACAAAAAACGCAAACAAGTTAAACCATATCAATGAAAGCATGATTGGTCATACATATAGCGAAACCAGCTTGGGAGCATTTTCAGTTGGCGAATCTTTAGACCGTAGGATTGTTACTATTATAGATAATGATTCTTTAACATTCGTTGAGGGAAATTATCGTTCATACCTGGATGACCAGAACAAACTTAATTGGAATGAAAACGAAATATATCAAAATGAAACTTATTCCTATGAACTTTCAATTTCTTTTTTTGGAAAAGTCAATATTTATATAAATGGAAAGGAATATGAAGTTAATATAGATGATGACTCTGTAAGTAGTATTGACCTATATTAACATAATTTTTAATCGTATAATTATACCTTGCGATATTTCAACCTTTGATGTTCTGGAAGTAGTGTAAGCGTGGGTTTGTGGTGTGGTATCCTTAACTATGGGAAACTCCTGTTTCCCATTTTGAAACGGTTTTGTGGCTTACGTTTAACTTTTCAGCAAGCTGTGACTGTGTTAAATTCAGTTTTGACCTAAGGCTTTTTATAGTTTCGCCTGTAACATACATATTCATTTTAATCACTTTCCTTTCAAAAACAGAATACACAACAAATGAATGTTTTACAACCTGCGGAAAGTAGAGTCAATACTATTAAATTTATTAGTAAATAATAAATTGATTAATATATTGGATTATTTTAGCAGTGTTATATAATATAGTTGTCTTAAAAAATTAAATCTAATCAGGGGGGACTTATAATGATGAATGAAAATGTTGTTAAAGTTTTAAAGGCTAACATGTGGGATTTAGCTACATGTGCAAACGGTGAGCCTAATGTTGTTCCGGTTGGTTTTAAAGATGTTACAGAAGACGGAAAACTTATTGTAGGCGATGTATTTTTGGAGACTACTTTAAATAATATAAAGGCAAATAACGGCAAGGTTGCTGTTTCAGCTTATGATATGAAAACATCAGAAGGCTATCAGGTTAAAGGTACGGCTGAGTATGTAACAGAAGGCCCTGTAGTAGATATATTTAAGAAAATGGCTGACCAGTTGTTCCACAGTGCAGCAACAGCAAAGGGTGCCTTAATTATTACACCTGAAAAAGTTATTGTAACAACACCGGGACCTGAAAACAAAAAAGTTCTGTAATTTTAGTTTTGAATTACTTATAAATTTAATAGTTACTTTAATACACATATATTGTATAATTGGCAGTGAAAGGAGCCTTATTTTATGTATCAGAAAAAATTAAAGGAGGATATTCGCTGCCCTTTGTAATACGGCCTTGAAATATTTGGCGGAAAATGGAAACCCAGAATTATCTGTGTTTTGGCGGCTATGGAAACTTTACGCTACAGCGAAATAAGAAAAGAAATGTGCAATATTACCGATGCTGTTTTAGCTGCCACGTTAAAACATCTTATTGCCGATGATATTGTATGCAGAAAATCTTATGACGAAGTTCCGCCAAGAGTTGAGTATTCACTTACCGAAAAAGGCAAGTCAATAGTGCCTATTTTATACAGTATCTGCAAATGGTCCGGCTTTTTTTACAAGCATGTAGACGAAAGCGCCTTAACAAGGTGCCAGAAGTGTGACTATCACAGATAAATTAATTTTATGTATAAAAAAACAGCGTTGTATCTGTATTTTATTACGGATATAACGCTGTTTTATATTTTGTCTTATTTCTCCCATCTGCCGGAAGCGCCGCAAGGCAGTACAAGGCCTGTACTTTTTACAGGAAGGCCAATTTCTTCTGCAAAGGCTTTTCCACCGAATTTAGGTTTAAGAACTGTGCTGAGCATATAAGTTAAAACTGCCGGCTGAAGCCCTGTTGTGTATGAACTTATAAGGAAGAAAAGGGGGTCCTTTGTAAGTACGTTGGAGCAAAGCTCTATTAACGGATAAACGGCATCTTCTATTTTCCAAATTTCGCCTTTTGGTCCTCTGCCGTAGCTTGGCGGGTCCATTATTACGGCATCGTAAAAATTCTCACGACGGATTTCACGCTCTACAAACTTAACACAGTCATCTATTATCCAGCGGATAGGGGCATTTTCAAGGCCGGATGATTTGGCATTTTCTTTTGCCCAGTTTACCATACCTTTTGAGGCGTCTACATGGGTAACTTTTGCACCGGCTTTTGCTGCTGCAAGTGTTGCTCCGCCTGTGTATGCAAAAAGGTTTAAAACTTTAATTTCACGGCCCTGTGCCTTAGCGTCTTTTATTTTTTGGCTGAACCATTCCCAGTTGACAGCCTGCTCCGGAAAAACGCCTGTATGCTTAAATTTAAAAGGCTTTAAGTTAAATGTAAGGCCAAGGCTTTTATAATCAATACTCCACTGTTCAGGCAGATTAAAAAATTCCCATTCTCCGCCGCCTTTGCTTGAGCGGTGGTAGTGTCCGTTCATTTTTCTCCAGCCCGGGGCACTTTTTTTAGTGCTCCATATAACCTGAGGGTCGGGCCTGACAAGTGTATAGTCACCCCATTTTTCAAGTTTTTCGCCTTCTGAGCAGTCCAAAACTTCGTAATCATTCCATTTATCGGCAATCCACATATTAATAAACAGTCCTTCCTGTAAACAACAAATATAAATCAAACAATATGTATTTTACTATATATTTTAAATAACCTCAACAAAGTTATTTCTTATTTGTTTTAATATAATAAGCTACTTTGTAGTATTCAATAGGGTAGCCCATGGCTTTAAGCTCGTTTGAAATCTTCCTTGGGCCTTTGCCTTCCTTAAGCATACGGTCTATTATTTTTTCTACTGCTGGTGTTATTTTTTCTTCTTTAATTTCTATTTCCGGCTCAGTATTTTCGTTTTTAGGCACTTCAATTTCGGCTATATCAAAAGGAATGTCCTTTTCCGTAACGGTATTTACTATATCGTTTTGTCCGGCTATATCCTCAAGAAGAGGTGATGATGAGTCTATGCTGTAGTTTATAACATCCCTGAACTGTCGGATATTACGTGGATAAACAGCGTTTAAAAGCATTTGCTTTGCCTTTGGTGTGAATTTAACATGATAGTTAATGTCGTGAGCTTCTTTAACCGCCTGTTCGTATTTTTTGACAAAGTGGTTAAAAAGCTGTTCTTTTTCCTCAAGGCTTCTTTCGCGAAGGGAAGGAAGGTACATTTCGTACTGTGCAAGCCTTTGATAGAGCTCCGGTAAAAGCACATCTTTTAAGTCCCTTGTGGAAGCCGCTATTATAATTACGTTTATTTTTATGTCTTTGCTTCCGCCTATACGACGTATTTTGCCGCTTTCAATGGCTTTTAAAAGAAGGTTTTGATAGTTTTCCAGTGTATGGGCTTCATCAAGAAACAATATTCCGCCATGGGCCTGTTCAAAAAGCCCGGGCTTTTTCTTTGAGCCTGTGTAAGCGCCTTCCTCACTGCCGAATATTTCCATAGCCGCAATATCCGGGTTTGTAAACTGTGCACAGTTAATTTCTATAAAAGGCGCATTTTGGCCTATTACGCCTATTCTTTTGGCATAGTTATACATAAGATTTGCCAACATTGTTTTGCCCGTTCCGCTTTCGCCGGTTATAATGGAATGTCTTGGGCCGCCTATACTGCCAACGGCTCTTTTGGCTTTATTAAATACCTCGTTAAGTGTTCCGCCGTAGTTTACAACAGAAGCCATATCGGCTTCCGGCTTTGTAAGGGACACCTGTATTTCAAGATAGCGTACACGTCGGTTTAAATCCTCTATTTCCTGAACATCACGGAATACGGAATAAGCACCTACAAACTTTCCGTTAAGCTCAATGGGAAAACTGGAGCAGACATACTTCTTTTTGCCTACAAAATGTATTTTTTCGCCTAAAACGGCTTTTTTGGTACGAATTACATTTAAAAGCATGGCATTTGGATAAAAGTCCTCTATCTGCCGGCCTATCATTTCCGAAGGCCTTGAGTTGCAGTATTCTGCCGATACCTTGTTTACAAATATAAGCATGCCGGTTTTGTCAACAACATTTACGCCTTCATCGGCGTGGTCCAGTATAACTTTATACATATCAGTACTGTCCAGCAGTTTTAAAACATCATCCATAACGGTACCTCCGGTTTGTTACAGTGTAACAATTATAACAAATTTTATAACAATAATAACATAAATTACAACAAAAATAAATTGTTTACATAAAAATAAAGACGTATTTTTCAAATTTTACCCATATAAAAAATTATTAAATTTTTCATGAGGCAAAATAAGTTTCATCAGACGAATTTACTTGATTTAAAAGCCTTTATTTTAAAAGAAATTCGTATTGGAAATTTTATTTAAGCCCTTCAAAAATTAAAAAATATAAAAAAATTCCAAAACGGATTATTTTTTGGCACGGTATTTGCTATTTATAATGTCAGGTACAATTAAAAAAGAATACAAGGAGGTAGTTTATCTTGTCAAATGTATTGGAAATAAGATGGCACGGTCGCGGCGGTCAGGGTGCTAAAACAGCTTCTCTTCTTCTTGCCGATGTAGCGTTTAACACTGGTAAATATGTTCAGGGCTTCCCAGAGTACGGCCCGGAAAGAATGGGTGCTCCTATTACTGCTTATAACAGAATAAGCAATGACCCTATTAGAGTTCATTCTAACATTTACGACCCGGAATATGTAGTAGTTGTAGATGAAACACTTCTTGAATGTGTTGATGTAACAAACGGCCTTAGAAAAGAAGGCGCTATTGTTATTAACTCAGCTAAAACACCGGATGAAATAAGACCTCTTCTTAAAGGATATGAGGGCAGAGTATATACAATAGATGCAAGAAAAATTTCTGTAGCAGCTCTTGGAAAATATTTCCCTAACTCACCTATGCTTGCTGCTATAGTTAAAGTTACAGGCATAATGGACGACGAGTCATTCCTTAAAGAAATGGAGGGCTCATACAAACATAAATTTGCTTCCAAACCGGAGGTTATCGAGGGCAACATGCAGGCCCTTAGAATGTCATTACAGGAGGTAAAATAATGTCATCAGTAGATTTTATAAATGAGAATATAAACTGGAAAGATATAACTCCTGGCGGAGAAGTTTACGAAGGCGGTACAGCCTTTGGCTTTAGAACAGGAGACTGGAGAGTAAGCATACCTGAATACATAGTTGATAAATGCAAACAGTGCCTTCTTTGCACACCTGTTTGTCCTGACTCTGCTATTCCTGTTAAAGACGGAAAAAGAGCTGATTTTGATTTTGACCACTGCAAGGGCTGCGGTATTTGTGCCAAAGTATGTCCTTTCGGTGCTATTGTAATGAAAAAGGAGGAAAAATAAATGGCTATAAGAGAAAGATTATCCGGTAATGAGGCAGTGGCAATAGCGATGCGCCAGATTAATCCTGATGTTATGGCTGCTTTCCCTATTACTCCTTCAACAGAAATTCCACAGTATTTTTCAACATTTGTTGCTAACGGACAGGTTGACACAGAGTTTGTACCTGTAGAGAGCGAACACTCAGCAATGAGTGCTTGTGTAGGCAGTGAAGCTGCCGGTGCAAGAACTCTTACAGCTACATCTTCTTGTGGTCTTGCACTTATGTGGGAAGAACTTTACATAGCTGCTTCTTGCAGACTTCCTATTGCTCTTGCTTGTGTAAACAGAGCTCTTTCAGGCCCTATTAACATCAACTGCGACCATTCAGACTCTATGGGTGCAAGGGACTCAGGCTGGATTCAGATTTATTCAGAAAACAACCAGGAAGCTTATGATAACTTTGTTCAGGCTTACAGAATTGCTGAGCATAAAGACGTTAGACTTCCTATTATGATTTGCCAGGACGGTTTTATTACAAGCCATGCTGTTGAAAACATCAATCTTCTTGAAGATAAAGAAGTTAAAGACTTTGTAGGGGAGTACAACCCACAGGAATACCTTCTTAATCAGGAACATTCAATGGCTGTAGGCCCTTACGATATTCCGGCTTACTACATGGAGCACAAAAAGCAGCAGGCTACAGCTATGGAAAACGCTAAACAGGTTATACTTGATGTAGCAGCTGAATTTGAGAAGATTTCAGGCAGAAAATACGGCCTTTTTGAAACATATAAACTTGACGATGCAGAATGTGCCATTGTTATAATCAACTCTGCAGCCGGAACAGCTAAAGATGCTGTTGATAAGCTGAGAGCTGAAGGAAAGAAAGTCGGCCTTCTTAAAATAAGAGTATTCAGACCATTCCCTGCTAAAGAAATAGCAGAAGCACTCAAAAATGTTAAAGTTCTTGCTGTTATGGACAGATGTGAAGGCTTCTCATCCCAGGGCGGCCCTCTTGGTGCTGAAGTAAAGAGTGCTCTTTATACAGCAGGCTCAACAGCCAAAGTTGTAGATTACATCTACGGTATTGGCGGTAGAGATGTTAGAGTAGAAAATATCGAAGAAGTATACGGTGCTTTATTCGACATACTTGCTACAGGCAATGTAGGCGAAACATACCGTTACTTATCACTTAGAGATTAAGGGAGGCGTTTGAATTGGCAAACTTTAAAGAAATAATGAGCAGGCCTGAAAGACTTACAGGCGGCCATAGAATGTGTGCCGGCTGCGGCGGTACAATAGCTGTTAGAAACGTGCTTAAAGCATTAAAACCAGAGGATAAGGCTGTTATAGCTAATGCTACAGGCTGTCTTGAGGTTTCAACATTCATGTATCCTTATACAGCATGGACAGATTCTTACATTCATAATGCTTTTGAAAATGCCGGAGCTACATTAAGCGGTGTTGAAGCAGCTTATAATGTAATGAAAAGAAAAGGCAAAATTGACGATACATTCAAATTTATAGCATTTGGTGGTGACGGTGGTACATACGATATCGGTTTCCAGTCACTTTCAGGTGCTATGGAAAGAAATCACGACCTTGTTTATGTTTGCTACGATAACGGTGCTTACATGAATACAGGTATCCAGCGTTCTTCTGCTACACCTATGTATGCTGACACAACAACAACACCAGCAGGCAAAGTATCAGAGGGCAAAACACAGAACAGAAAAGACCTTGCAGAAATTATTGCAAGCCACCATATACCTTATGTTGCTCAGACAACATTCCTTGGTAACTTCAACGACCTTCATAGAAAAGCCGAAAAAGCTATTTATACAAAAGGCGCTGCATACCTTAACATAATGGCTCCTTGTCCAAGAGGCTGGAGATACCCAACAGAAAACATTATGGAAATGTGTAAATTAGGCGTTGAAACATGCTACTGGCCATTATTCGAGGTTATAGACGGTAAGTGGGTTCTTAACTATAAACCAAAGAACAAACTTCCTATTGAAGACTTCCTTAAAGGACAGGGAAGATTTAAACATCTCTTCAAAAAAGGCAACGAGCATTATATTGAAGAAATTCAGAAAGACGTTGATAAGAGATGGGAACAGCTTCTTAAATTCTGTGAAGAATAATCAGAGGCCATATATCCAGATACCCCAAAATATTAACCATAAAATGCACACACACAGAAGAAAGCCGAAGGAGAAATCCTTCGGTTTTTCTTTATGCAAAAAGTTATTGGTTGTTTTTTATAACAATTATAACATTTATAACATTATGGGCATTTTATTTATTTCAATAATAGCCTGATGTAAATAAAAGGATAAAAAAGAATTAAAATATGTTTTGAAAAAGGAGTTAGTCGGGTTTTGTTTCAGTTTTTTATATGAATTGAACAAAAAAGTGTATAACTATATGTCATAAAATTACAATAAAACAATGTGTGTATTTGTAATATGGACATGTGTCTGAAAAACTGCTTCTTAATGGTTGCTTTTTGTGTAAAATCGCTGAAAAATGGTATAAAATATAATACTTTGTTGTACTCAAAGACTAATTGTGCTATATTAGAACAAGTAATTGCTATAACACAGCAAAAAAATACTCTGGAGAGTCTTGTTTACTCAAGCGCCGAAGGTGTAAAGCGGCAAAGGCCGCCAATCTCTCAGGCAAAAGGACAGAGCTATAAAGCTTAGTCTTTCTCCGGAAGCCGACAGTACATCGGCTTTTTTATATTTCCAAAAAAACTTTTTTGGGGATAAACATTTATTTTTTAAGGGGGAGAAACAAAATGTTAACGCAAATCAATGATTTTCTTGTGTCAGTTGATAACTTTGTATGGGGTGTGCCTCTTATGGTTATTATACTGGCTACTGGTATTTTCCTTACGGCAAGAATGGGGCTTTTGCAGATTCGAAGGCTGCCATTGGCATTAAAGTATATGTTCCGTAATGAAGAAGAGGGACATGGCGAGGTAACAAGTTTTGGTGCTCTTTGTACTGCTCTTTCAGCAACAATAGGTACAGGTAATATAGTAGGTGTTGCCACAGCTATTGTTTCCGGTGGACCGGGAGCTCTTTTCTGGATGTGGATTGCTGCTTTCTTTGGTATGGCTACAAAGTATGCCGAAGGCCTTTTAGCTGTTAAATACAGAGTTGTTGGAGAAAACGGCCATGTTTTAGGCGGACCGTTTTATTACATAGAAAACGGTATGGGAAAAGGCTTCAGATGGCTTGCTATGATATTTGCTTTCTTTGGTCTTTGTGTAGGTCTTTTCGGTATAGGTACATTTACACAGATAAACGGTATATCATCTGCCGTAAATAACTTTTTTGACCCGGGAAACACACACATTGCTTTTTCTCTTTTCGGAAACAGCTATTCAATATTTGTTGTAATTGCAGGTGTTATTGTTACACTTTGTACAGCTCTTGTAATTTTAGGCGGCCTTAAAAGAATTGCCAGTGTTTCTCAGATAGTAGTGCCTTTTATGGCTGTTATATATGTTGTTTTCTGTGCAGCACTTGTAATTTGTAATTTAGGTGCTGTACCAAGTGCATTTGTTACTATTGTAAAAGGTGCTTTTAATCCTCAGGCTGTTACAGGCGGTATTGTAGGAAGTATGATTGTAGCTATGCAAAAAGGTATAGCAAGAGGTATTTTCTCTAACGAAGCCGGCCTTGGTTCTGCTCCTATAGCAGCTGCTGCAGCTCAAACAAATGAGCCTGCAAGACAGGGCCTTGTAACAATGACAGGAACATTTATTGATACAATAGTTATCTGTACTCTTACAGGTCTTTCAATAGTAATTACTGAGTCATGGAATGTAGGTCTTGAAGGTGTTGAAGTTACAACAAGAGCTTTCCAGATGGGTATACCTTTCCTTTCACCGCAGATAGCAAGCTTTGTACTTATGATTTGCCTTGTATTCTTTGCTTTTACAACAATACTTGGCTGGGATTATTACAGCGAAAGATGCCTTGAGTACATGACAAAAGGTAGCCAGAAAGCCGTTATTATTTACAGATGGCTTTATATAGTAGCCGTATTTATTGGTCCTTACATGACAGTTTCAGCCGTTTGGACAATAGCCGATATATTTAACGGACTTATGGCACTGCCTAACCTTATAGCTATATTGTGCCTTAACGGTGTTATAGTTAAAGAAACAAGAAGCTATTTTGAACGAAGAAGAAATAATTTAATTCAAGACTAATAAAAAGGGCTGTCAGTAAATGACAGCCCTTAAATTTTATTTATTTTTTATATTTTGTATATACTTTATCTATACATGGTGTTTTTACACCTAATTTATGTGCCATATTGTAGGCTTTGCCTATTATGGCGTCAAATTCCGTATTAGGCTTTTTATCTGTAATATCACGGTAAAGTGAAGTTATGGCACCTTCCGGAAGGCGGCTGAATGTGTCCATATATTTTTCAACTAATATGTCGGAAACTTTAACTCCGTTTGCTGCTGCTAAAGAGCATAACTCTGTATACACGTCTTTTATGTATTTCATTTTTTCAGGGTCTTTATGAACTTCGCCGGCAGGACATTCAAAGTAAGAAAATACACAGCTGTTGCCACACATCATAATATATTTTTCCCAAACGGGAACCATAACATCAGTGGAGTATATTGTTTCAATTCCTGCTTCATTAAGCATTTTTGTAAGCTCAATGGCTTTGTTATTTACATGTCCGTCTTTAAAGCCTATATCTATATGGCAAAGCTCGCCTATATGGGCAATAACTCCCGGGGATATAATATTTGAAAAAGCATAAATACAGCCGTCGGCAATATCGCCTTTGTTTCCGATAATTTCTTTAACATCGTCTGAAACACATACTCCGTTAAGAAGAGGCAGAACAATGGTTTCAGGGCCTATTATAGGTTCACACTGACGGCAGGCAGCTTCAAGACCATAGCTTTTTGTTGCTATAATTAAAGCGTCAACAACGCCTATTTCATTTACATCATCTGTAACAATAGCAGGCTTTACTGTAAATGTACCAAGTTTGTCGCTTTTAAGTGTAAGCCCGTTTTGACGTATGTTTTTTAATGTTTCACCACGGGCAATAAGATTTATATCGTTAAATTTTGCAGCTAAACTGCCGCCTACTACTCCGCCTATGCCGCCTATTCCCAAAACAGCTATTTTCATATAATCACCTCGTTTTAGATTTGTAAAAAGCCTGTATTTAAGGCATTTATACAATAAATAATATAT
>CALWSS010000176.1 GCA_944384255.1 uncultured Clostridia bacterium | reverse complement strand
ACTCTCCTGCATTGTAGAATACCCCCGCTGTTAGTATAAATAAAAATATAAATGCATAATACAGAACTTCCGGCACAAAACCTTTTTTACGTATATATCCGCTTATATCGTGTCCTGCAAGGCCTTCGGAAACAAATAAAACCAAAACAGCTATAAACACCACTTTAAGCTCGTAAAGGCTCATGCCAAGGCTTGTTATCATTTGGTATAAATACTCGATAGTGTTCCATTTTCTGAAATCCCAGAATATATGTGAGAATATATAAGACACATCCGAAATAGAGTTTGCCCTGAAAAGTATAAAAGCAAACATTACAAAGCCGAATGTTACAAAAGGCGATAATATGGCTATGGCTTTATCTGCCGGTTTATATGTGCCGTAAAGGTCTTTTATTTTTCTGTATTCCGTTCTTAAAATATCCTCTACTACCATGTAAATTCCGTGAAGAGCGCCCCAGAGAACAAATGTGTATGCCGCTCCGTGCCAAAGACCGCTTACAAGGAATGTAATAAATAGGTTCCTGTATTTAATAAGCCTGCCTTTGCGGTTGCCCCCAAGGGGTATATATATATAATCCATAAACCATGTTGAAAGCGAAATATGCCATCTTCTCCAATATTCCCTAAGGCTCTTTGAGCCGTAAGGCCTGTCGAAGTTTACCATAAGCCTGAAACCGAGAACTTTTGCGGCACCTCTTGCAATATCTGAATAACCGCTGAAATCACAGTAAATCTGTATTGTAAACATAAAAGCCGCCAGTATATAATAAAGCCCGCCATAGACTTGAGCATTATTAAATATTGTATTTACACCAATAGCAAGCCTGTCGGCAATAACAACCTTCTTAAAAAATCCAGTTGCCATCATTTCAAGGCCTATAAGCACATTTCTCATTCTAAACTTGTTTTTGGTGTTAAACTGCTTTATAAGGTTTTTGCTTCTTTCAATAGGCCCGGCCACAAGCTGAGGGAAAAAAGTTATAAAAAGCGAGAACTTAACATAGCTTTTAGAGGGCTTAAGCTCTCCTCTGTAAACATCTATTGTATAAGCCGCCGCCTGGAAAGTATAAAAGGAAATACCCATAGGCAGAACAATATCCGGCGGAGTAATATACAAACTGCTGTTAAATAATGTTAAAATGCCGTTTATTGTTGTGCAGGCAAAATCCATATACTTAAAGACAAAAAGCAGGCCGAAATTAATAACCATGCACAGAGCCAAATAAAGCTTTTTCCGTTTATTACTTTGTGCCGTGTATACCAAATAAGCCCCAACAAAGTTTATAAAAGTAATAAAAACTATTATAACTATAAGCTTAGGGTTCCAGCACATATAAAATATATAGCTTCCGGCAAGAAGCATATAAATTCCCGGTTTATACGGCAGTATATAATAAAGACATGCCACAATTATGAAAAATATAATAAAATTAAGGCTGTTAAAAAGCATTTTTATTCTCCCTGAAAATTTATTAACTTGATGATACTATATAAATTGTTGTATTACAATAAAAAAAACGTTACAATACTAAAGGGTGATATATATGACTGCTTTAACTGTTGAAAGTATAAAAGAATTTATGCATCTGCTTTTTAAAAGCAGTGAGTTTAATAATTATCTCGTTCATAAAGCAATGGCCACAACTTTTACTTCATTTGAAATATCCGGGGATTTAAACCCTGATTTTTACGATGATGAAAACAGGCCTCAGCGTAAATACTGCACTTGGGAAGAAATACGGCCTTTTATTTTTTCAGTTATAAAAGGTTCAAAACTGCCTAAGAACATGAAAATAGTTCTGGCGGCGCCTCTAACACTAATGGAAAGCCTCAGCAGTAATGTTTCGGTGCTTTTTATAAATATTATATACGAAAAAGGCGTTTTAACGGTAATTACAGGCTCATCGGTTAAAAATTTCACTCTGGATAAAAGCCATGAGTTTATTTGGGACGAATACGTTGAAGACTTATTTAAAAACAACAGCATAACAATTTCACAGCCAACATAAAAACCGCATTAAAAGCCGCAGAAGAAAAAAACAGCCTTAATGCGGTTTTTTACTGTCTTTCTTTGCAAAGACTTATACACTTTTCAAGCCACTGGCACTGAGCCTTTTCCCTTGCTACGGCACCTAAAAACACCATATAGTTGCAGAACTTTTCCTCATCTTCCGGCGGAGCAGGCTCAAATTTTTTTGATATTTCACCTAATTCCTTGAGCCTTTCTTTATGCTGTTTTAACATATCATTTAAAAGACTCAGCCTTTCTTTATGGTCTATACAGCCTGAAAAATACAGCTGAAGCCGAAATTCATCTTTAGGCATTGTCTTTATTTTCTGCCGCTTATTCAGCCATTTTATAAACTCATCATGTCCGCTTTGTGTAATGGAATACACTTTCTTTTCAAGTACATTGCCTGTAATTTCTATTTCATATTCCACAAGCCCGGTTTCGGTTAATGCCTTAAGCTCGGGATAAATCTGGCTGTGTTTGGCGTTCCAAAATTCAAAAAGTGTCGTTTCAAACTCCTTTGTAAGCTCATAACCTGTCATGCTCTTTTTATTTAAAAGTCCCAATATTGCATACTTTAATGTTCCCATTATGCTCAACTCCCAGTAAAGGCATATCGTTTTTTTACGGGTAAAGTATAGCATAAACTTAATTTTTTAGCCATACAAAAGGCAGTTAATAATTATTAAATTCTTTTAAACACTGACTTCAAACAAAAAAATTATATGTATAATTAAACATGTAAATATTGACATGTTTTATTTTTGGTGTTAGCATATTTAATGCAGTTTTAATTTCAGTAACATTGTTTGAAAGGGGTATAGTTAAAATGGAAAAAGCAAAACGCTACGTAATTTTTATTATCGGTCTTTTTATTAACTCTCTTGGTGTAAGCCTTATTACAAAAGCTGATTTAGGCACATCACCTATTTCGTCAATACCTTATGTTTTAAGCCTTAATTTTCCTTTAAGTCTTGGTCAGTTTACAGTTATATTTTCTCTTTTGTTAATACTTTTACAGTTTTTAATGTTAAGAAAGGATTTTAATCCAGAGCACCTGCTTCAGATACCTGTTTCATTTGCATTTGGTTATTTCATAGATTTATGCATGTCAATTTTAAGCTTTGTTAAACCTGAGTTTTATTTGGCTAAGGTTATATATCTTTTAATAGGCTGTATAATTTTAGGTGTAGGTGTTTATACAGAAGTTTTAGCCAATGTTGTTATGCTTCCGGGAGAATCATTTGTAAGAGCCGTTGTATACTGCATTAAATCTGAGTTTGGTGTTTCAAAGGTAGCATTTGATGTTTCTCTTGCAGTTATTGCAGGTGTTATATCAATTGTTTTAACAAGCTCATTAGCCGGTGTAAGAGAAGGCACAATAATAGCCGCCATACTTGTAGGCTTTATAGTAAGATTAATGAGTAAACACTGTGTATTTATAAAAAATATGCTTTTTGCAGCGCCATAAAAGGCGCTTTTTTTATTGCCCAAAATTTATCAGCACTCTTTTTCATTGAGTGCTAATTTTTTCTTGACTTTTATATCCTTAGTGATAAAATATCAATTAAACAGACTGAGAATATATTGTAGGAGGTAATAAATATGGCTCAGGAAAAAGGCAATTTATCAATTAACAGTGAAAACTTTTTACCTATTATAAAAAAATGGCTTTATACAGACAAAGATATATTTGTAAGAGAGCTTGTATCAAACGGCTGCGATGCTGTTACTAAATTTAAAAAACTCGTTTCAATGGGTGAAGCCGAGGCAGACGAAAACGAAGAGTATGCCATTTATGTAAATGTAAACGAGAAAGAAAAAACAATTACCGTTTCCGATAACGGCATAGGCATGACAGCCGATGAGATTAAAAAATACATTAACCAGATAGCTTTTTCAGGTGCCAGTGACTTTATGGCTAAATACAACGAAAAAGCTTCAGAAGAAAACGACATTATAGGTCATTTCGGTCTTGGTTTTTATTCAGCATTTATGGTAGCCGACAAAGTGGAAATTGACACACTTTCTTATTTGCCTGGTGCCGAAAGTGCAAAATGGATTTCAGACGGCGGCATTGACTACGAAATTACAGACGGCACAAGACAGACAAGAGGCACAACAATTACACTTTATATAGGAGAAGACGGCAAAGAGTTCCTTGACTATTCTCTTATGTATAAAACATTAAGAAAATACTGCTCATTTATGCCTGTTGCAATTTTCTTTAATTTCGAGAGAGAAAAAACAGAAGAAGAAATAAAGGCAGAAGCTGAGGAAATGGCAAAAAAAGCCGCTGAAAGCACAGAAGAAACAGAAAAAGCAGACGAAACAAAAGCAGAATCTGCCGAAAAAGAGGAAGAAAAAGAGGAAAAAGAAGAAAAACCGCTTCCTATTAACGACACAACACCTCTCTGGCTTAAAAATCCAAAGGATTTAACAGATGATGACTACAAAGAGTTCTATCATAAAGTGTTTAACGATATGTCAGACCCTCTTTTTTGGATACATCTTAACATGGACTATCCGTTTAACCTTAAAGGCATACTCTACTTCCCTAAGCTTTTAAGCGATGTAGATGTACTGGAAGGCGAAATTAAACTTTATTCAAATCAGGTTTATATTGCCGACAACATAAAAGAAATTGTACCGGAATTCCTTCTTTTATTAAAAGGCGTTATGGACTGCCCGGATTTGCCGCTTAATGTTTCAAGAAGTGCACTGCAAAACGACGGCTATGCTTCTAAAATGAGCAATTATATTGCCAAAAAAGTAGCCGATAAGCTTAACAGCATATTTAAAAACGACCGTGAAAGCTATGAAAAGTTCTGGGACGACATCAGTCTTTTCATTAAATATGGCTGCATGAAGGAAGAAAAATTCTACGACAAAATTAAAGACTCACTTATATATAAAACAACAAACGGCGTTTACAAAACACTTGAGCAGTACCTTGAAGACAACAAGGACAAACATGAAAACAAGGTATTTTATGCAACAGATGAAAAAGAACAGATACAGTATATAAACATGTTTAAAGAGCAAGGCATGGAAGCTTTTATACTTTCGTCACGTATTGACCTTAACTTTATATCATTCCTTGAATATAAGTTAAACGGCAAGCCTGCTTTTGAAAGAATTGACTCCGACATTGCAGATACTTTAAAAGACGACAATGCAAAAGAGGACAAAACCCTTTCAGAAGAAATGCAGAATCTTTTCAGAGGAACACTTAACAACAACGAGCTTACAGTTAAAGCCGAAGGCTTAAAAACACCTGATGTTGCAGGCATGATGCTTATTAGTGAGCGCTCCCGCCGTATGCTGGATATGATGGAAGCATACAAAGGCCAGCCTGAGCTTCTTAAAATGTTTGGCGATGTTAAGCCGGAATATACCCTTGTGCTTAACACAAACAACAGCCTTGTTAAAAAGCTTATGGAAATTAAAGCCGTTCCTGAAAAGAAAGAGTATTCCGACCTTGTTTGCCAGCAGATTTATGATTTGGCTATGATGAGCCAGAAAGCTCTCTCTCCGGAAGAAACAGCCAAGTTCATAGAACGCAGCAACAAAATAATGGAAAAAATGCTTGAAAAATAATAAATAATGTATTAATTCACCGCTTTGGTTATAAAAACCCGAAGCGGTGTTTTTTTGTTATGTCATTTTAAATTAATATACGTAATATTATAAATTAAACATATTATTATACAGGTGATTAAATTGATTACTCAATCAGCAGTGCGTTTAAGAAGCAAAACTGCATTCCTCTTTTGCCGGCAGAACGCAATTTATATTTCCTATGCAGTAAACAATGCTCCTTCCGAACCAATGGTTATACAGGGCGATGTTTATCCGGGCTTTAATATCTGCCCTGAAAAAGACGGGTATCTTATATTTTTTAAACAGTCAGGTGGCGGCGGAAATGTTATACGCCTTACAGACGGCGGCATATCCCGGCCGGTTCTGGATAAAACAATACTAAACGTATCCACCGGCAGCACGTTTATATTTAACTCTGACAAAAACACAATACTTTATTCCGCTTCCGACGGATATATACACTCTCTTACAGGCAGGAAACCCGTTTTAGCCATGGGCAATGCCGCTTATCTTAAAACCATGTTTTTAGGCGGCAGGAGCTATATTTTATACGAGAAAAACGGTGTTTTATATCTGTACTCTGTGGAAAGCGGTGCTTCTTATGAACTGTATAAAAATGCCGAAAGTCTTTGTGATATTTCATTATGCCAAACAGGCAGAACACTTCATGTGGTGCTTCTTGTTAAAAACGGTGCATCTTTTGAGGTTTTGTACCAAGCAATATCCCCGGATGGTGCAAGTAATTCAAATGCCATTATAAACACATCATCAGCCCAGAATGTATTTGTTTTCCCTTATAACGGCGGAGCCCGGGTTTTTGTATCAAGCGATAAAGGAAAAGTCTTTTACAGAACAACTGAAAGCGGCAAAATAAGCTTTTCACCCCTTGAAAGCATGGAGCTTAAAAGTGTGGCTAAAATGCGGTATTTCATGCCTTATAATTCTTCCGAAGCCTTTTCAGATGCTTTATGCTTAAATGACGGCACAATCATAATGCCTTCAGCGCCTAAAGCCGAAATTAAAAACAAAGCCCAAAGGCAGACCAGAAACACAGAGGAGTTTTACAAAAAATCAATGGCTGAAAAAGACCGCATAATTTCACAGCTTAACCAAAGGCTTAATCAGCTGCAAATGTCGTCTAACCAGACAATAGCCGATTTAAGGGAGAGCCTTAAAATTCAGGAAGAACAGAACACCAGTCTTTTAAACAGTCTGTCCAAAACTCAGTACAGCCAAAGAGAAATACCGCAAATACAGCAGCAAACCTCTCAGGAAGTGCTTCAGGAAAACACAAATCTGCCTTCTGTATATTTATCCGATACCCAAAAGGACACAAAAACCGAATAACAGAAAATAAACCGGTATTTTAAGCCAATAAAGCCTAAATACCGGTTTTTTTACACAAAAAAACAGACGCCTTTTACAAAGCGCCTGTTATAAAGCCGCATATAACGGCGCCGCAAGCCGTTTTTTTCGGCTGCGGCTGATGGAAATTACATCTGATAAAAATTCATTATGTCTTTAATTATGCCTCACACATATTGCAGCCGCAGTTGTTGTTTGAGTTATTGTTTGAGCAGCAGCAAAGAAGAAGAATAAGTATTATAACCCATGAGCAGTCATTGTCTGAGTTAGAACCGCCAACACTGCCGCAGCCACAGCCACAGCCTCCTAAAAGAGCAATAAGAATAATTACCCATAAAAAGTTATTTCCTCCAAAACCGTTCATGCTTCATTTCCTCCATTTTTTATCTTTTACAAAACTAAGTATATGCGGTCTGCTTGTACCCTTTTACTGAAAAATAAAAAAAATTCAAATAAAAATTTATTTAAGTTAGTACACGCTTTCACCAAAAATCCTCAGCCCCATAAAATGATATAGACAACATAACATTTGGAGCACCTTAAATGGACAGAGTAAGAAGCGTTATACACTCTTATCCGCCACAAGGCATAACGGGCCGGGGCATAGGCATTGCCGTTCTTGACACTGGCATTAGCCCTCTTGAGGACTTTACTTACCCTCAAAACCGCATTGTGGCCTTTAAGGATTTTGTAAACGATATAACAACGCCCTACGACGATAACGGCCATGGAACCCATGTAACTGGCATTTCTTCTTCCAACGGCATACTCTCAGAAGGGCTTTTTATGGGCATAGCACCCCAAAGCGATATAATCTCACTTAAAATACTTGATGAAGCCGGCCATGGAGCATCTATATGGGCACTGGAAGCCGTTAAATGGATTCATTTAAACCATAAAAAATACAATATACGTGTTGTAAACATGTCTATAGGCACAACCGACAGTGTAATATCTTCGGCACTTTTAAATGCCGTTAAAGGTCTTTACGATGCCAATATAACTGTTGTGGCAGCTGCCGGAAACGAAAACCATTTCCGTATATCTTCTCCCGGCATAAGCCCTTATGTTATAACAGCCGGTGCCATGGAGGATAAAACCCGGTTTAAATTTAAAGCCGGACGTTCATTTTATTACAAACCTGATATATTTGCCCCGTCGGAAAACATTATAAGCTGCCGGTCAAAAAACTTCTCTTTTGCCGCAGCAAACAGGGGCAGTGAAAGAATATACAACGAAAACTACATCTCTATGAGCGGCACATCTATGGCAACACCCATGATAAGCGGTGCCGCTGCACTTTTGTACCAGTATAACCCGGCCTTTACACCAAGAGATGTAAAAAAAATATTAAACTCCGTTTCAGCTTCAAACGGATATGTGCTTAATATAGAAAAAGTTTTTAAAACATTAAAATAAACAGCATTATTTTGTAATATTCAAAATATAATCTAATTAAAAACAGGAGGTTTAAAGCATGGCCTCATCTAATTTAAACGATGTATTTCAGTTTTTAAACACAATAAACCCTATAGTAAGCGATATTTCAAAAGCCGGAGAAACAGTTAAAAAAAGCTTTGATACAAACTATATGCAGAGAATATACGATGCCGCCAGAAGTGAGCGTGACAAAGTAAAAAAGCATCCTTCTCGTGAAGTAACGCTTTTAAGAGCATTCAAAAACTATGCTAACCACAACACGGCATTAAGAATAGACAACATGATTGAAACCCTTAACATTATAGAAACTATTATGAGTATACAGCGCTCAGCCGCCTTAAACCATATACCGGCTATTGAAAGCGCCTCAAAAGACGGCAAAGCACCCACAGTGCAGAACACCCAGTTTAACGAAATTACAAGTATTCTTATGGCTTTAAGCCTACTTAACAGAAAATAATATGATTAGTTTATACAAAAAATAAGGGACTCTGAATAAACAGATGTCCCTTAAAATTTGAGTTTTTTATTTTAAATTTTCCGGATTAAGGCATAAAAGCTCAGGAAGGACAAACCTTCCGTCTTTTCTAATAAGGACATTGTCGAAATAAATTTCTCCTCCGCCATATTCCGGTGTCTGTATAAGCACCAAATCCCAATGAATAGCTGATGAATTGCCGTTTGGTGCATCGTCGTAGCACTCACCTGGTGTAAAGTGTATGCTTCCCATTATTTTTTCGTCAAAAAGTATATTGTTCATAGGTTTTGTAATATATGGATTAACACCTATGGCAAATTCACCTACATATCTTGCCCCGTCGTCGGTATCAAATATTTTATTTATTCTGTCGCTGTCATTAGCTTCGGCTTTTATTATTTTGCCGTCTTTAAATGTAAGACTTACGTTTTCATAGGTAAAAGAGTTATATTCACTTGGTGTATTATAAGTTATTGTGCCGTTTATGCTTTCCCTTACAGGTGCAGTATATACTTCTCCGTCTGGTATATTGCACTCCCCTGCACATTTAACAGCCGGTATACCCTTTATTGAAAAGCTTAAATCAGTGTTTTTGCCTGTTATTCTTACTTTATCCGTTCTTTCCATAAGCTCTTTAAGGCTGTCCATGGCATCGTTCATTTTGCCGTAGTCAAGATTGCATACATTATAAAAATAATCCTCAAAAGCTTCAAGACTCATTTTAGCAGACTGTGCCATTGAATAAGTCGGGTATCTTAAAACTACCCATTTAGTATGGGGAACACGTATATCGTTTACCGGCCGTGTAAAATTAGTTGAGTACATTTTAATTTTTTCTTCCGGCACATCGGAAAGCTCAGAAATATTGTCATCGCCTCTTATGCCGATATATGCCTGCATACCCTTCATTCTTTGGCACTCGATTTCAGCCATAAATTTTATTTGTTCCTCACTGGCTCCCATTAAAAGCTCTCTTTCAACAGATGAGTCCTTTATTTCAACAAAAGGCTTTGCCCCGGCTTTATAAATTTCCTTAATTACGGCCTTTACAAAAGGCAGAGCGTTGTGCCCCACACAGCTAATCATTACGTTTTCTCCGCTTTGAACACGGCAGGAGTATTTTACTATATTTTCAGCAAGTTTTTCCGTTCTTTTATCCATACTGTGCCTCCCATATTAAAAATATATTTTTATTTATTATTGTCTTATTGGATAATTATAAATCGCTGTTATAATATTTTACTCTTTAAGGAAATATATGTCAAAATAATGAAAATTACGGAATACTATATACAAAATTTAACTTATATTTTATTAAAATAATATTGAAAAATTTTATTATACCTACTATCATTTAAGCATAAACATTATATATCTAAACCATAAAAGGCAGGGGTTTTAATTGACTGAGCTTTACTCTTTTAATTACTGCACAAAATCAAACAATATAAGCTTAAGCGTTATTATGTCTTTTAATAAGCCGTTTTAAACATAAGTGTGTTTAAAACAGCCTTTTTTATTTTAAATATCAGGAGGGAAACGTACAATGCTTAAAATCAAAAAGTCCCACAGGAACAAAGACGAATGGATAGTGTATAACCCGGATAATTTTGAGCTGCACACCCACTGCCGCAGTATGAGAATAGCCGTTGTTATACGAAATAACGTGCTTAAACATCAAATGCCTCGCTCCACTGATATACGGCTTCTTACAAGCCATCTGAGACTTACCAAAAATAAGCAGTAACGCCGAATGATAGAAAACAGAATACATGAGATAATGGCAGTATAACAAATTTCAAACTTAATTCCTTATTTGTTTTTAATAGTGAAGTTATATTGATTTAAGCTAACAAAAGTTATATAATATTTAGCATAAAATGTTTAATTTGTAATTTTGTTATAAAACAGGAGGAATTTAAAATGATAATTGCCGTTACTACAGAGGGCGAAAATATATTCCAGCACTTTGGAAAATCCCCTCAGTTTACATTATTTGAAACAGAAGATTCAAGAATTAAAAGCCAGAAAGTAATTGACACATCAGACAGCGGCCACAGTGCCCTTATAGATGTGCTTAAGGCCAACTCCGTTGAAGTTCTTATTTGCGGCGGAATAGGCGGCGGTGCCGTAAACGGCCTTGCAGCAGCAGGAATAGAAGTTGTAGCCGGTGTTTCAGGCTCCGTTAAAGATGCCGTTATTAAGTACTTAAGCGGTGAAAAATTAGGCTCAGGCCAGCCTACATGCGACCATCATCATGACCATGAAGACGGCCACAGCTGCGGAGAGCATAAGTGCCACTAATATTTTAATTACATACAAAAACAAATTTAACTAAACTAAAACGGCACCTGACTATAATTAATAATCAGGTGCCGTTTTTTATATTTCCTAAAATGTTTTTATTTATCTTTTACTATTGTAACATTGGCTATTGTTTCATGTCCCGTTCTGTCAAGGGCATAAAACGTATATTCACCGAATGTATGGACTATAAAAGTACACTCATTGTTCTTGTTAACAGTAAATGCCTTTCCTGCCCTGCCGTACATAAAGTCTTTTGCCTCATGCTTTCCGTCTAAGTACCTCAAATACATGGTATCGTTATTTATATCTGTAGCAGTTACCTTTAAATACTGCACACCGTCGCTTTCGTAAATTTCAAACTCGAACTTAGTTGGTTCTTCCTCAATAAGGGCTTCAGGCGGTATATTAAAGCTCTCATGCTTAAGAAGCGAAACATCGTAATTAAAAGCTGCACCGGCATTAAGCATACCGCCGGTAGAAACTTTGTCTTTAAGCGAGTCCATAGGTGTTACAGTACTTAAAATCATTTCTTTTACATCTTTTAATGTTACATCTTCATAATACGAATACAAAAGAGCACATACGGCAGAAACCATAGGTGCCGCCATTGACGTACCTGTCATATATCCGTATGAGTTATCGGCTGTTGTGCTTAAAATCTGGCTTCCGGGAGCTGCTAAATGCACTGATTTTGCACCATAGTTAGATGTAGGGTCTAATTTTCCGTCAGCACGTATATTGGCAACGGATATTACATTTTCTAAATCATAAGATGCCGGATAATGTGGTGTAACATCGTTATTTTCACCTATATCACTGTTGCCGGCTGCCACGACAAAAAGCATGCCGGACTTAGCCATAGTCTTGTACAATGCCACATCGTTTTCCGGTGTGCTTAAGCTTAAATTACATATAACGGCACCGTTATTTTCTGCATACTTAATAGCTTCTATAATAGAAGCCGTTGTGCCTTCTCCGTTAGGGCCACCCAGGGCTTTTAAAGGCATTATTTTTACATTGGCATTAGATGCTATGCCGGCTATACCCGTTTGGTTATCCCTAACAGCACTTATGGTTCCGGCACAGTGGGTGCCGTGGTTTTCGTCTTTTTCAGGTGTAACATTGGCATTATTATTATAAAAATTATAGCCGTAAACGTCGTCTACATAACCGTTGTTGTCGTCATCTATACCGTTTGACTCTGTTTCGTCTGTATTAATCCAAAAAGCACCGCTTAAATCCTCATGGTCAATATCAACACCTGTATCTATTAAAGCAATAACCACCTGACGGCCGCCATTATATATATCCCAAACAGGAGCGATATTTATATCAACACCAGCTACGGAATTTAATATTGTTGTTTTTTGAGTAAACGGCACCATAAACCCGATTTCAGGCACTTCCGTTGCCGTTGTTTCCCTCACAAGGAAAGAACCATCGTTTTCCAAAGCCCATTGTTTATTATAAAGCTCATCATTTACAGTATAAGCCGTGTTTTCGTATGTATAGTTAGGCTGAACAACGTCAACCGTTTCATTATTAATTAAATCTGAAATACCTTCTTCAAGCTCATATTTGCTGTTATATGTTTTTACTTCAACACTGCCATCTTTATACAGCACCAAGGCTTCATTATTGGTATAGTCTTCAATATCAGTCTGTATATATTCCGTTTTTTCGGTAAAATCAAAACTGTTATTTTCCAAGTTTTCAGCCTGTATAACACTTACGGCATTAATTATTAGTACTGAACATAAAATTGCTGCTGTTAATTTCTTAATCAAAACATCACTTCCTTTATATGTTTATAAATGGGATTTATATTAAGGATAACATAAAAATATGAATTTTGTGCGAATTTAAGATAAAATTAACATTTTCAAATAAATTACATATATTAATTTAACATTTTTAGATTTTTTTGTTGACAAGCACAATTAAATATGTTATTATATCACTTGCGTTAAGAAATAGTGCTTATGCGCCTTTAGCTCAGTTGGTAGAGCAGGTGACTCTTAATCACAAGGTCCAGGGTTCGAGTCCCTGAAGGCGCACTACTGTATATGAGTTAAAAAGCGGTATTTTGTGTGCTCGCTCACATGGGGTACCGTTTTTATTTTTTAATATAATCCGGGAATGAGGCTCTCCCTTGGTACTTACCTAAACCGCTTATTTAAGCTGATGGCTTCTGCTTTTGTGCAGGAGTCACCAGCTTTTTTTGTGCCCTGCATACAGAAAAAACTACTATTTAATAAACGGAGGTTTTTAAAAATGTTAACAAGTCTTGGTCTGCTCTTTTTATTCGGTATGTTTATGGGTCGGATATTCAGAAAAATAAATCTTCCGCCGCTTACGGGAATGATTATAGCCGGCATAGTTTTGGGTCCCTGTGTACTTAATTTGTTAAGCGATACAATGCTTGAAATTTCTGCCGATTTAAGAAAAACGGCTCTTATTATAATACTTGCCCGAGCCGGATTGTCTCTTGATTTAAACTCACTTAAAAAAGTCGGCCGCCCGGCTGTTATGATGTGTTTTGTGCCGGCAATGTTTGAAATGGCAGGCTGCATAATAATAGCGCCGTATATTTTAGGCATAAGCCGTATTGAAGCCGCAGTAGCCGGTGCCGTAATAGCCGCCGTATCCCCTGCTGTTGTTGTGCCAAGAATGCTTAAGCTTATGGAAACAAAGTACGGCACCCAAAAAGGCATACCCCAGATGATTATGGCTGCCGCTTCTGTAGATGATGTGTTTGTAATTGTATTTTTTACTGCATTTACATCTTTGGCTCAAGGAGGCAGTGTATCTGCTGTAAGCTTTATACAGATACCTGTTTCAATTATTTTAGGCATTGCATTAGGCATAATATGCGGCTTTGCACTTAATAGGTTTTTCAATATTATAAGTACATCCGATACCTCAAAGGTAATTATACTTCTCAGCATTTCATACATGCTTACAGCCCTTGAAAATTCACTTGAAGGCATAGTGCCTATTGCTTCTCTTTTATCAATTATGGCAATGGGTGCCGTTATATTTAAGCTTAATGCCAAAACAGCACAAAGCATAGCTTCAAGGTTTGCCCAGCTTTGGATAGCGGCTGAAATACTGCTCTTTACTTTAGTAGGCGCCGCTGTTGACATACGTTATGCCGCTTCATCTTTTATAGGCGCTGTATGTGTTATAGCCTTTGCTATGGTATTCCGAATGATTGGTGTTCAGGTATGCCTGTTTAAGACAATACTTAATAAAAGCGAAAGGTTATTTACGGCTTTTTCTTACATGCCAAAGGCAACTGTTCAGGCAGCTATCGGCTCGGTGCCCCTTGCCATGGGTCTTGCCTGCGGCGAAACAGTGCTTACCCTTGCTGTTTGGGCAATATTTATAACAGCTCCTGTTGGTGCGGCATTAATTGACTTAACATATAAAAAACTGCTTACAAAAGAAAATATTTAACTACATGAAAAGACTCCTGTGGGGTAACAGGAGTCTTTTCTTTTCCTTGGGGAAGGATGGTATTATGAATTGCTTTTTTAGGGGTTTATTTCTTATTGGGGGTTGTAAGAACTTTTCGTTTCTTACAAGACATATTATGCAATAGAATTGTTAATCCAATATATACAATCTGTGAACAATTTGTGAATTTCTTATTATTACAAAATACACGATAAAAACATGCAAAACATTAAAAAAACACCCGAAAAAAGTATTGACATTAAAAATCTGGCGACTATAATATTAACTACAATGTTAGAAAGCTAACATTATGGACTCGCCTTTATTTATGTCTTTTTTCTGATGTTATTTTATTACTGAAAGGTCTGGTTAAATGGAAAAGAAAAAAGAGGTGGGCCTTGCCGTTAAAGAACTGGCAAACCTCCTCAAGCGCTACACTTTCGGCTCTCTTAAGCCCAAAAGCGATGTTACAATGATGCAGGGCTGGGTAATAGGCTTTTTGTGCAGTAATTCCGACAGGGATATGTTCCAAAAAGATATTGAACAGCGTTTTGAAATACGTCGTTCCACAGCTACAGCCATGCTTCAGCTTATGGAAAAAAACGGGTATATAACCCGGCACAGCGTCGATTATGACGCAAGACTTAAAAAAATATGCGTTACCGAAAAAGCCAAACTTCTTCATAAATCAATACTTGACAGAATAGAAGCCACAGAAAAACAAATGCTTACAGGCATTTCAAAAGAAGAAATTGATGCTTTTTTTTCAATTATTGACAAAATGAAAGACAACATCAAAAACAAACAGATTAACACTTAAACAAAAACGAACAAAAAATGCCAAACATAAAAAAGGAGGTTATAAAAAGATGATGAAACATCTCTTTAAAAGCATCAGGCAGTACAAAAAAGCTTCTCTTTTAGCACCGTTTTTTGTAACGCTTGAGGTAATTATGGAAGTTCTTATACCAACCATAATGGCAAGTCTTATTGATAACGGCATTAATAAAGGCGATATGTCAACTATCGAACGAATAGGAATTATACTTATTATAGCTTGTCTTCTTTCTCTTACTTTTGGTTTTCTTTCAGGCAAGTTTGCAGCCGAGGCTTCCACAGGATTTGCGGCAAATTTAAGAAAAGACATGTTTTACAATGTACAGAAGTTTTCATTTGCCAATATAGATAAATTCTCACCTTCAAGTATTGTAACAAGACTTACAACAGATATTACAAACCTGCAAAATGCCTACCAAATGGTAGTACGTGTAGCAGTGCGTTGTCCTGTTATGCTTATATTTTCCCTTATAATGGCTTTTAACATCAACCGCAAGCTTTCAATTATATTCCTTTTTGCACTGCCGGTACTGGGCATAGGCCTTTTCTTAATTATGAAAAATGCTCACCCTATATTTGAAAGAGTATTTAAGCTTTACGATGCTTTAAACCTTGTAGTACAGGAAAACCTCAGAGGCATGAGAGTAGTTAAATCTTTTGTTCGTGAGGACTTTGAGGAAGAGAAATTCAAAAAAGCGTCTAAAAACATATACGATAA
Source organism: uncultured Clostridia bacterium (assembly GCA_944384255.1). Classification (GTDB taxonomy): domain Bacteria; phylum Bacillota; class Clostridia; order Lachnospirales; family Anaerotignaceae; genus Neoanaerotignum_A. The sequence goes on along the minus strand of CALWSS010000176.1, from coordinate 2,320 downwards.
CTCGGTTAAAGCCGAAAAACTGCTTATGCTTAACATGCCTCTTATGCAGTTTGCCATGTATACATGTATGCTCCTTATTTCGTGGATAGGTGCAAAACTTATACTTTCAAACTCCATGACAACAGGCGAGCTTATGAGTATGTTCACATATGCCGCTCAGATACTTATGAGCCTTATGATGCTTTCAATGGTATTTGTTATGATTACAATGAGTAAAGCATCAGCAGAAAGAATTGCAGAAATACTGGATGAAAAAAGTACTCTTACAAATAACGACCACCCTATATTTGAAGTGCCTGACGGAAGCATAGATTTTGACAATGTATACTTTAGCTATGCAGATTTAGGTCACAACTCAGCTCCTGTTCTTAATAATATTAACCTGCATATTAAATCCGGCCAGACAATAGGCATTATAGGCGGAACAGGAAGCTCAAAATCAAGTCTTGTTCAGCTTATACCACGTCTTTTTGATGTAACAGAAGGCTCAGTTAAAGTAGGCGGTATTGATGTACGTGATTATGACATAGAAACATTAAGAAACGCCGTTTCAATGGTATTACAGAAAAACGAGCTTTTCTCCGGCACTATAAAAGACAATCTCCGCTGGGGTGATGAAAACGCAACAGATGAGGATATAGAAAGAGTATGCCGTTTGGCTCAGGCTGACGGATTTATACAGGAATTTCCTGATAAATACGACACATATATTGAGCAAGGCGGAAGCAATGTTTCCGGCGGCCAAAAACAGAGGCTTTGTATTGCCAGAGCACTTCTTAAAAAGCCTAAGATACTTATACTGGATGATTCCACAAGTGCCGTTGATACCAAAACCGATGCTCTTATAAGAAAAGCGTTCCTTGAAGAAATACCGGATACTACAAAAATAATTATAGCTCAAAGAATTTCATCCGTTCAGGAAGCCGATGAAATAGTAATACTGGATAACGGCCACATTATATCCATAGGAACACATGATGAGCTTCTTAAAACAAGTGATATTTACAAAGAACTTTATACATCCCAGACGAAAGGCGGTGAAGAGTAATGCCACAACAGCCAGCAGGAAGAAGATTTTCTCCACGTACAAGAAAGCTTTCAAAACGCGATGCCACAACAGTTAAAAGATTAATGCAGTATTTTAAAAAATACAAAGTGCGTTTTACATTCGTTCTTATATGTATAATAATAGGTGCTTTGGCCTCAGTAAGCGGCTCTATGTTTGTTAAAGTAGTTATCGACCAGTATATTGAGCCACTGCTTTTAACACCTAATCCGTCATTAGACGGTCTTACAGGAGCAATTACAAGAATGGCTCTTATATATGCCGCCGGCATTATATCCACACTTTTATATTCACGTGTTATGGTTTCAATAGCACAGGGAATATTAAAAACAATTCGTGACGATATGTTTACACACATGCAGTCACTGCCTATCAGATATTTTGATACACATACATTCGGCGATGTAATGAGCCGTTATACAAACGATGCCGATACACTGCGTCAGATGATTTCAATGGCTATACCACAGGTATTCTCATCTGCAATTACTATTATAGCAGTATTTGCCGCCATGCTTTACAGCAGTGTTTACCTTACAATTTTTGTTATTGTTATGCTTATTATAATGCTTAAAACAACAAAGTTTATAGGTGCAAAAAGCGGTCATTACTTTATTAAACAGCAGGTAGCTCTTGGTAAAATAAACGGATATATAGAAGAAATGATAAACGGCCAGAAAGTAGTTAAGGTTTTCTGCCACGAGGAAGAAACAAAAGAAGGCTTTGATGAGCTTAACGAAAACATGCGTGCCGTTTCATCCAAAGCAAATAAATTTGCCCTTGTGCTTATGCCGGTTATGGCTAATATAGGTAACCTTCAGTATGTAGTAATAGCCATTGCAGGCGGTGCCCTTGCCATAAAAGGCATGGGTGGTCTTACATTAGGCTCTATAGCGTCATTCCTTCTTTTAAGCAGAAGCTTTACAATGCCTATAAGCCAGATTTCAAACCAGTTTAACTCAATAGTTATGGCTCTTGCCGGTGCTGAACGTATATTTAACCTTATGGACGAAGAGCCTGAAACAGACGACGGCCATGTTACACTTGTTAATGCACAGTATAACGAAAAAGGTGAGCTTACACCTGTTGAAAACTATACAGGCATGTGGGCTTGGAAATGCCCGGACGATAACGGCGGCTTTAAATATATTGAAGTTAAAGGCGATGTACGTTTTGACAATGTAGACTTCGGTTATGAAGAAAACAAAACTATACTTCATGGCATAACACTTTTTGCAAAGCCGGGACAGAAAG
>CALWSS010000175.1 GCA_944384255.1 uncultured Clostridia bacterium | reverse complement strand
CAAAAAATCAGAGCTTCCGTTACCGGATAAATATTCAAGTACAATTTGTTTTTTTAATTCAAATGAATATTTTGCCATAAAAAACCGACCTCCCTATTGTTAGTTTTAGGTCTAACTTTTGGGGGTCGGTTCATTTGATTAATTCAAATACGGTTATTTTAATTTAAACTGAAAAATAGTTCGGTATTAAGAACGAAATTCCGTATTTCATTTATTTTTCAAAAAAATCAATAAAAATTTGTTTATCTATTGACATAATATGTAACGCCGAATATAATTAAGACATCAGATGAATTTGACACAAATGATGTATTTTGTATTAATATAAAGACGTTGTTGGTATACGGGAGGCGTGTATTATGAAAAAAAATATTATTGCCTATTGACGGAACACAGCGCAGCATTGATGCAGCAGAATTTATAGCAGAAAACTTTAATCCTAATGATGTGGAAGTTATATCTGTTTCTGTCAGAGAGGATTATTATGCTTTTGCCATGACACAGACTAATCCTCAAAGAATAATTGATGAAACAATGCCTATTTTTGAGCCGGTGGAAAACATATTAAAAGGCTTTAAGCTTACAAAAAAAGTGCTTATAGGCCGAAAAGCCGGTGAAGAAATAGTATTGTTTGCAAAAGAAAACAATATTGACACCATTGTAATGACAAAATCATCAAAAAGAGGAATTAAGAATTTCATAGGCTCTGTAGCGGCTTATGTTGTAAGCCATTCAGTATGCACTGTTTATTCAATACCTGAAAACAATAATGCAGCGTAAATCGGCCATAACAGGTCTTTACAATTATAAACCCCTAATGTTTAAACATCCCCTTTTAACCAAAGAACAAGAATCCGGACTGCCACCGGGTTCTTGTTTTTTTGTATAGAAAATAATACATAAATAATTTTTAGAATTAATTTTATTATGAATAATATTATATAATTTAGTCTAATAAAAAATACTGAAAAATAAGCAAAAATTTAATTAAATTTAAAAAATAGTATAGAATTTATACTATAATTAATTCTGTATTTTAGTCTAATTAATTCTGTGGTATACTGATAAAAATTCTGTTATGATTAATTTTAATGGAAATAATGGCATAAGAGAAAATATTAAAATCGAGGGAAGGTATATAATTATGAGAATAGTCGTTAAGGTAGGCACATCAACACTTACACACAAAACAGGAAACTTAAATATCCACCGTGTGGAACAGCTCTGCAAGGTTATGAGTGACATTAAAAACGCAGGCAACGAAATGATACTTGTTACCTCAGGCGCCATGGGCATGGGCATAGGCAAAATAGGCCTTACAAAGCGCCCGGACGATATAGCAACTAAGCAGGCTGTAGCGGCTATAGGCCAGTGTGAGCTTATGTATACTTATGATAAACTTTTTTCAGATTATAACCACTGTGTGGCACAGGTTCTTGTAACAAAGGCCGATATAGATGATGAAGTCCACAGAAAGAATTTATATAATACTCTTTCAAGACTTTTGGAACTTAATACTATACCTATTATTAATGAAAACGACTCCGTTGCTACAGAGGAATTTTATATAGGAGAAAACGACTCCCTTGCGGCTTTTGTTTCAGCAAGTATTCATGCAGATCTTGTAATACTTCTTTCAGATATAGACGGACTTTTTACTTCTGACCCTCATAAGGACAAAAATGCAAAACTTATAAGTGAAGTTACTGAAATTACACCTGAAATATTAGCTCTTGCAGGAGGCACAGGCTCCAGCTTCGGCACAGGCGGAATGATAACCAAAATTCATGCGGCACAAATAACAATGGAGGCCGGATGTGATATGGTTATAGCCAACGGCCTTAATCCTGAGATACTTTATGATATAGTAGAAGGCAAGAATGTAGGTACTAAGTTTGTAGCAGGAGGTAAAAAATGATAACAACACTTGATATACTTAAAAATGCAAAAAAATCGGCTCCGGAGCTTTTAATGGCTTCAACAGAAGAAAAAAATAAAGCTCTTTTGTTTATGGCTGATGCACTTATGGATAATATGGAAAAAATACTTAAAGCCAATGCCGAAGATATGGAAAAAGCCAAAGGCAGTATTTCAACTGTAATGCTTGACAGGCTTATGCTTAATGAAAAAAGAATAAGCGACATGGCTAAAGGCATTAGAGAAGTAGCTGAACTTGATGACCCTGTAGGAAGGGTTATTAAAAGCACAACACGTGCTGACGGCCTTCTTATACAAAAAATATCAGTGCCTATGGGTGTAATAGCCATTATTTACGAAAGCAGACCTAATGTTACATCAGATGCCGCCGCTTTGTGCTTAAAAAGCGGAAATGCCTGTATTTTAAGAGTAGGCAAAGAGGCTTTTCTTTCGGCTCAGGCAATTACAGATGCTATGCGTGAAGGCATTGAAAAAGCCGGAATTTCTCCTGATGTTGTTCAGCTTATACAGGATACAACCCATAAAAGCGCCAATGAATTAATGACAGCTGTTGGCTATGTAGACCTTCTTATACCAAGAGGCGGAGCAAACCTTATAAAAGCCTGTGTAGAAAATGCAACTGTAAACTGCATACAGACAGGAACTGGAATTTGTCATGTGTATGTTGATAAAGACGCAGACATTGAAAAGGCTCTTAATATAATAGAAAATGCCAAAACAAGCAGACCTTCTGTATGCAATGCAGAGGAAGTATGTGTTGTAAATTCCCAAATAGCCGAAAAATTCCTGCCGCTTCTTAAAAAGCGTCTTGTAGACGACAGAAAGGCCAATAATCTTACACCTGTAGAGCTTAGACTTGATGAAAAAGAAGAAAAAATTATAGACGGTGTTAAGGCCGGGGAAAATGATTTTGATACGGAATTTCTTGACTATATACTTGCTGTAAAAATTGTTGATACACCGCAGGAAGCCATAAAGCATATTTCACTTCATTCAACAGGCCATTCAGATGCTATTGTTACAGAAAATGAAGAAACAGCAGATTTATTTGTAAAATCCATTGATTCAGCGGCTGTATATGTAAATGCTTCAACACGGTTTACAGACGGCGGGGAGTTTGGTTTGGGCTGTGAAATGGGAATTTCCACACAAAAACTTCATGCAAGGGGACCTATGGGTCTTGAGGAGCTTAACACATACAAGTATGTAATAAAAGGCAACGGACATACACGCTGAAAGGGGATTTTTTAAATGAAATACGAATTGGGTTTTATAGGAACCGGCAATATGGGCTCTGCTTTAGCTCAGGCTGCTGCCAAAAGCGTGGATGTGAAAAAAATAATACTTGCAAACCGTACAATTAAAAAAGCAGAAGAACTGGCAGTTTCTTTAAATTGCAATTACGGTACAAATGACGAAGCGGCTAAAGAAAGCAGATTTATATTTTTAGGTGTTAAACCTCAAATTATGGCAGATATGCTAAACGGTATAAAAGATATACTTGCCCAAAGGGAAACAGGTTTTGTACTTGTTTCTATGGCAGCCGGAATGAGCATTGAAAAAATAAAAAGCCTTGCCGGAGGGGACTATCCGGTTATAAGAATAATGCCAAACACTCCTGTTTCAATAGGTAAGGGTATGATTCTTTGCTGTGCTGACAGCAAAGTTACAGCTGAGGAAACAGAAGACTTTAAAAAAGCTATGGCCTTTGCCGGAAGTGTGGATTTTATAGACGAAAGCCTTATAGATGCTGCCAGTGCCCTTTCAGGCTGCGGCCCGGCTTTTGTATATATGTTTATAGAGGCTTTAAGCGACGGAGCGGTAGAGTGTGGCCTTGCAAGAAGCAAAGCTATAAATTATGCCTGCCAAACACTTATAGGCTCGGCAGAATTGGTGCTTAAAAGCGGAAAACACCCGGGAGAACTGAAAGATGCCGTATGCTCACCAAAGGGAAGCACTATTGCAGGAGTTCATGCTCTTGAGAAAAACGGTTTCAGAAATGCAGCTATGGATGCCGTAAAAAGCGCCTATGACAGAACAAAAGAATTAGGATGATATTTAAAGGCAGTAAATGCAGCCCTTGTCCGAATTTAAAGGATTAGGGGCTGTTTTTTTATTTTTTAGTGTTTTAAAGAATATAATATTTAATATAGATTACAAATGTCGTAATTTGTTGACACTGCTGTGAAAAATATTGTAATCTGTATATAAATAAAGATAAATTTGGTAATCTGTATTAAAATATATAATTTAGGAGGTCTGAATATGAAAAAATTAATTAAAAAAGCTGTCAGTTCCGTTTTGGCTGTGGCAGTTGTTTTTTCTGTAACACCGTATTTTAACAGTGCATTTGCGGCGGCTGAAAAATCCGAGCTTGAAATAAGCGGAGAAAATTTTTATAAAATCTGGGAAAGAACAGTGTATGAAGGAGGCAGTAATGCTTTTGCACGTTTTATGTTTGAGGAATTATTCGGCCATGAGTATAACACAAACTCCGTTGTAAGCCGTTATCCTGTTACAAGCGTAAGCAATATATACTTAAAAGCTGATTACGGTGATTTAATAGAGTTTACAAAGGGTTCAGACACATACAGTGTAATTTTAAAAAGTGCCGATAAAAACGGAATGAATGTTTATGAAGCCTACTCAGCACCTAACGGCGATGTGGTTTTTGAAGGATACTATTCCTACGACAAAAACCATAAGGATGACTTTATGGACGGCAGGTTTAAAGGCGGTACATTTACTATTTACCACAGCAATAATTATGAAGCACTTGACCATATACACAGCTATAACAGAGACGGCTACTGCACCTGCGGAGTATACAGGGGCAAATCCCTTATACCGGCAGATGACGAAATGTACGTTCTTTACAGCAAAACACCGGTTTACGAAATGCCGTATACCGGCTCTAAAATAGTTAGCCACATTAACCCAAGCCAAGGCAGTGAAAAAGTAACATCTGTAGCAATAAACGGTGATAATGAGGTTTGGTTTAAAACTTCTTACGGCTGGGTAAATGAGTATTATTTGTCAACTGAAATGTCAGGCTCTATTACAAAGCCTAAAACACAAACATATATGGGTGTAGTTTACGGCATAGAGTCACTGCCTGTAAGAAGCCTTAACGGCACATTCTACACAGCTATAGGTAGTTTTAATGACGGCGATATTATTACAATTACCAAAAAGCTTAACTCATGGTATGCTGTGGATTATAACGGTCAAACAGGATATGTGCAAAGCAAGTATGTTAAGCTTATTGATAAAGAAGAAGCAACTGCAAGTCAGCAGTAAATTTAATTAATGTTTAAAAACGGTGTTCCGCTGGGTTTTGCTGTACTAAACGGACACCGTTTTTTTGTTATTATATTATTGCCAAAATGTCCATAAAATTATAATAAATTAAATACAGAACATAAATTTTGCACTCGATTTTTAAATAGTAGAACGGTTTTTGAGTATTTTTGTATAAAATATACTAAAAATTATAATTTTTTTAATAAAATATCTAATAATAAATTATATGAAAAAGCAGCTTTCTTAGATTATAATAATATTAAGAGTTTTTAATGGTATTTTATGGTTTTAAACATTTTAAAATTTCAGGGGTTGTCAAATGGCAGGCCGAATACGGGGGACTGCGTATGATTTTTATTCTTTATATTCTTTGGTTTATATTTAACGGCAGATTTACGGCTGAAACGGCTGTTGTCGGCCTTATTGTCTGCTGCGCTTTATACTTCTTTTTGTGCCGTTTTCTGGGCTACAGCATTAAAAATGATATTGCTTCAATTAAAAAAATCCCTCTTTTTATTGTGTTTTTTGTTGTTTTATTTTTCCATATTGTTTTGTCAAATATTAGCGTTATTAAAATTATACTTTCACCAAATAAAAAGCCTGAGTCTAAATTTGTAACATTTAACCCGGGACTTAAAAAGTTTACGTCAAAATGTATTTTAGCTAATTCCATAACACTTACTCCCGGTACTTATACCCTTAAGCTTGAAGACGGGCAGTATACAGTTCATGCCCTTGTGCCGGATTTTGCCAAGGACTTAAACAATATGCCTGTGCTTAAATATATAAGAAAAATGGAGGATAAAGCTCAATGAATTTACAGCCGTTTTTTTTAAGGGCAGTATTTATAGTGTATTTTGCCGTACTGTCAGTTCTGCTTATTTTTTCTCTCCTGCGCTCCATAAAGGGTCCACGTTTTACCGACAGGATTGTGGCTGTAAATGTAATAGGCACTATATCAACAGCGGCTATATGCATTATTTCCATATATGTTGAAGAATCGTTTTTTGTTGATATTGCACTTGTTTATGCCCTGTTGAATTTTTTGTCGGTGGTTATACTAAGCCATGTGGTTACAGTTGAGCATAATAAAAAAGAAAAAAATAAAAAAGCAAAAAACTGGGAGGGTGAAAAATGATAATTCGTTATGTTTTAGCGTCTTTATGCCTTTTATCCGGTGCTTTTGTTTTTTCGGTCTGTGTTTTAGGCCTTTTCAGGTTCAATAATGTTTTAGACAGAATGCATGCCGCTTCATTAGGCGATACAATGGGTATTTTTCTTACAATTTTAGGTGTTATTCTCCTTAGTGATAATTTTTATCAAATAGTAAAGCTTGCTTTAATAGTAATTTTTATATGGATGACAAGCCCCGTTGCCACACATTTAATAGGCAAAATGGAGCTTTTAACATCGGATAAACCAAAGAGGAAAGGAAGGCATATCAGATGAAAATACTTGAATATGTACTTTTAATATTCCTTATTTTGTGTGCCATAGGTGCCACAATATCAAAACGTCTGTTAGTAACGGTAATAATATTTATGGCATACAGCACTGTTATGGCTGTTATATGGCTTTTTCTTGAAGCTCCGGACCTTGCCATAACAGAGGCGGCAGTGGGTGCCGGTGTAACAAGTATACTGTTTTTCTTGACTTTAAAAAAAGTCGATTCCATAAACAAAGGAACGAGGGAAAAGTAATATGGATTATAAAAGCGACCCTAATAAAATAGGCAAGTGGGAAAAGTTCTTCAGGTGGGTAAACGGTGAAGATTCCCTTGATTCCGTATGGGAAAAAGAAATGCGTAGCAAAATAACAGGCAAAAGAAAAAAACGCCGCAAAACCATTGAGGAAACAATAGAAAAAATTAATTCATACAGCAAAAAAATATATATAGTGCTTTCGGTTTTTGTTACGGTAGTGTATATAGGCATACTGCTTTATACCGTTTATCAGCTTCCTGAGCACGGCAATGCCCTTAACCCGGCTAATAACGAGGTTTCAAGAAGATATATAGAACAGGGTGTTGAAGAAACAGGGGCTTTAAACATTGTTTCGGCCATGATACTGGACTATAGGGCATTTGATACATTTGGTGAAACGGTTGTTCTTTTTACAGCCGTAATATGTGTTGCCATGCTTTTACGAAAAACTGACTGTGACAAAAAAGAAATTGACTATGATTCATTTAAAAGCGACAGAGGCGATATATTGAAGTTTGCCGCAAGACCTGTTTTTCCAATAGTTGTGCTTTATGGAATATATGTAATACTTAACGGACATATATCCCCGGGCGGCGGCTTTGCCGGAGGCACAATAATAGGTGCCGGGCTTATACTGTATTCGGCATCTTATGGCGATGAAAACGTAAGACGGATACTTAATTACAAGTCTTTTACAATAGTAACGGTAATCTGCCTTTTAATATACTTCTTCTCAAAAGGCTATTCGTTTTTTACTGGTGGAAACCATATTGAAAGCATTATACCAAAAGGCACACCGGGGAATATATTAAGCGGAGGGCTTATACTGCCGCTTAATATATGTGTAGGAATTGTAGTTGCCTGTACAATGTATGGTTTTTATTCGTACTTTACCAAAGGGGATATTTAAAGTGATAAAACTGCTTACAACTAACCATTTTGAGGCGGCGGCAGTAATACTTTTCGGTATTGGCTTTATGAATATGCTGCTTCAGGATAACTTAATTAAAAAGTTTATAGGCCTTAATATAATGGATACAGCCATTTATTTGTATCTTGTATCATACGGCTATGTAGCAGGGCGCTTAGCACCTATGGCTCAGGCCGGAAAAGCACCGCAGTTTGAGGAGTTTATTAACCCAATACCCAGCGGTCTTGTGCTTACGGGCATAGTTGTTTCAGTAAGCGTTACGGCTTTTTCTCTGGCGCTTATACAAAGGCTTTATAAAAAATACGGCACTTTAAGCTTTGACGAAGTGCTTAGAAAATTAAGAAGCGGGGAGGCCAACACTTATGATTCTGACTCATAACATAGCCCATAATATACCTTTTATCAGTATATTTCTGGCCATGTTTGCCGGAATAATAACTCCTCTTGTAAATGACGGCAAAAAAAGCTGCCTTATACATAAGTTAACAACAATAATTATAGGCATACTGTCTGTTTTGCTGTTGATTCATGTTAATTACAATCAGGAGAGATTTACTTTCCTTATGGGGCACTTTCCGTCGCCTTGGGGTAACGAGCTGAAAGCCGGGCCTATGGAGGCTGTGTTGGCTGTTGCTTTTTCGGTTGTTATGTTCCTTACGGTTATGGGTGGACAGTATATGATAGAAAAGGACATAGCCGAAAAAAAGCAGAATTTATACTTTGTAATGCTTAACCTGCTTTTTGGCTCAATGCTGGCACTTATTTACACAAATGATATATTTACCGGATATGTTTTTATAGAGATTAACACCATTTGCTCCTGTGCCATTATAATGAGCAAAGATTCAGGAAGCGGTATATTGGCTACTATACGCTATCTTATAATGAGTATACTGGGTTCGGGCCTTATACTTTTTGCAATAGCACTGCTTTACACTTTAACAGGTCAGCTTTTGTTCCCTCAGCTTAAATCCGGTGTATTGCAGGTAATAGACTCCGGAAATTATATGTTCCCTATGACAATAACAGCCGGAATATTTACACTGGGCATAGCTGTTAAAAGTGCTCTTTTCCCGTTTCATACTATGCTTCCCGGTGCCTATGATGCTGCAACACCGTCTTCAAGCGGTATACTTTCGGGCTTGGTGCTTAAGAGCTATATAATATTTTTAATTAAAGTTTATTACTGTGTTTTTACAATAGAGTACCTGAGAGAAATAAAAATAACTAATTTAATATTCTTTTTAGGCGTATGTGGAATGATATTCGGCTCCGTAATGGCTCTTAAGGAAAGGCGTATTCGTCGTATGCTGGCTTACTCGTCAGTTGCACAAATAGGCTATATATACATGGGCTTGGGTCTTGGAACAAGTATAGGCGTAACGGCTGCAATGCTGCATATAGTGGCTCATGCCGTTACAAAATCAATGCTTTTTGTATGCACCGGCCGAATGAAGGATATTTCCCTTGCCGGAGAAGCAGACCACTGCTTAAGAGGCATAGGCTATAAAGCGCCGTTTTCGGCTGTTGGCTTTACTGTAGGAGCTCTATCTATTATAGGAATACCCCTTTTTGCAGGCTTTGCATCTAAACTTTATCTGGCTGTAGCATCGTTTTATTCACCGTTTAAAATGGCTGTGGCACTTATAATGCTTGCTGTTAGCATGGTATTAAACGCCATGTATTTTATACCGCCTGTTGTGGATATATGGCATCCGCTTAGCGAAAAAGATGCAAACTACAGAATAGAGCGTGAAGTTCGGCCTGGTTTTATAACAGCTGTACTGCTTTTTATAGCTGTTAACTTTTTTGTAGGCACATGCTATGAAAGTATATTTGATATTTTCGAGGTTGGGGTTGCTCTTATGCACTGATTAGTTATGTGTATGTTTATAAATTTGGAGGATTTATATAATGGGTAATTATTTATTGCTTTTTCCCGTGTTTTTCCCTATAATATGTGCATTTTTTATGCCGCTTTTAAAAAAACAGAAGCAAAAAGAATTAGTTGTGCCGCTTATGCTTGCAGTTGAAATTTTAATTGTTTTTATACTATCTTTTAGCGGATACAAAGAGATAGAAGTTTGGCGCATAAGCAGTCTTTTAAGCATTTCTTTTTCCAATGACGGCTTAAGCAGACTTTACTCCTGCCTTATATCGGTTATTTGGTTTTTGGCCGCTGTTTTTTCAATGGAATATATGAAGCATGAAAACCATGTGGAGCGGTTTTTTATGTTTTATATGGCCTCTTTAGGTGTGCTTATGGGTATTTCTTTTTCGTCAAACTTTATGACAATGTATCTGTTCTATGAGTTTATGACTCTTTCTACCGTGCCTCTTGTACTGCATACCGAAACACATGATGCCATAGCTGCCGGACTTAAATACCTTGGTTATTCAATATTTGGTGCAGGCCTTGGACTTATAGGCTTCTTTTTCCTGTGCATATACGGCAGTACAACAAGCTTTACAGCAGGCGGTGTTTTAGACCCGGCTGTTATAGCAGGCCACGAGAACTTTTTAAGAATAGTGTATTTAGGCATGATGATAGGTTTTGGCTGTAAAGCCGGTATGTACCCACTTCATGCATGGCTGCCTACAGCTCATCCTGTAGCTCCGGCGCCTGCCAGTGCCGTGCTTTCGGGTATTATTACAAAATGCGGTGTACTTGCCATAATCAGAACAACATATTATCTTTTTGGTGTTGATTTTGTAAGAGGCACATGGGTGCAGAATGTAATTTTAGTTCTTGCTATAGGCACTATATTTATGGGGTCAATGCTGGCTTACAGAGAAAAAATGCTTAAAAAACGTCTTGCATATTCTTCCATAAGTCAGGTGTCTTATGTGCTTTTCGGTGTATTTCTTATGACGCCTCAGGCTTTATGCGGTGCACTTTTGCAGGTTGTAGCCCATGCCATAGCCAAAAATGCACTCTTCCTTTCAGCCGGTGCCGTTATATATAAAACAGGGCACACATACGTTAATGAGCTTAAGGGAATAGGAAAGCAAATGCC
>CALWSS010000174.1 GCA_944384255.1 uncultured Clostridia bacterium | reverse complement strand
AGGCAAAGAGGCACCGCTATAAACTTTTGTAAAATCACATGTAAAATCTTTACTTCTGCCGGAAGGAACAGTATTTAATTCTATTTCTTCTTTTGTCTTTTCTTTATCAGGCTCGGCAGAAGATGTTTCTTTTGCCGTCTGATTCAATAATTTTGGTCGTAACGCCTTTATAATTATTTACAATCCAGTTGTCATAGTATTCTTTTCTTGAAAATATGCATTTTTCTTATTTAAGTTATCCGGCAGTATCACAGCCAGATAATAAATTTATACATAAAGCAGTACAAATTAATAACAGAAATAATTTTTTCATTTTATTTGCCTCCTTTACATATTTAAAAATTGCAGAACTGTATATATTTAGTATAGCATATTATCAAGTTAAAAAATAAAGCAGTCAAAGTAAAATTGACTGCTTATTAAAAGTTCTGTTTATTATTTGTTTATAATGTTTTCAAATATATTTCCTATAAACTGGCTTAAGTATATATAGCTTTTTTCGGTTAAATGACATCCGTCTTCCTGAAGAAAAGTTTCCATATCTCCCTGGCTGATTTCCGAAATATATTTATTAAAATCTGCCAGCAAGCAGTTTTTGGTTTCTGCCAAATCACGAACAACATCGCAGTATGGTGCAAGACGTTTATTTGTTGTCCATGGCATAAAAACCGTTTCATCAACTGGCGGCGGTGTAATAAGAATTATATGGCATTGAGGTGATTTCTGCCGTATTCTGTCTATAATCATTTCCATATTACTTTGAAATTCTTCAACAGTACGGTGGCTCCATTCTCCGGGAGCACAATCATTTGTGCCGAAAAGTATTGTTGCTATAAAAGGATTGTAGCTTAGTACGTCATTTTCAATACGTAAAAGAGCTTCTCTTGTGGTATTGCCGTCAACACCGCTGTTTATAATGTTTAATTCAGTAAAGCGTTTACCTAACAGATATGAAAGAGAGTCTTCTTTATATACACCATAGCCGAAAGTTAAGCTGTCGCCGAATAAAACTGCATTTTTCATAACAGTACCTCCGCTTTACATAAGAGATTCCAAAAGCTCAAAGTATCCCGGAAATGAAATATCAACACACTGGGAATTATTAATTTGTGTTTTTCCGTCAGCTACAAGTCCTGCTACTGCACAGGCCATAGCTATTCTGTGGTCGTTATGGCTTTCGGTAACTGCACCTTTAAGTGAACCTGTGCCGTTAATTATCATTCCGTCATCGGTTTCTTTAATATCAGCCCCAAGTTTTGTAAGCTCCTCAACAACGGTTTTAATTCGGTTGCTTTCTTTAACCTTAAGCTCCTGAGCATCTTTTATAATTGTTGTTCCTTGGGCAAAACATGCCGCAACGGCTATAATAGGTATTTCGTCTATTAAGCGTGGTATAATATCTCCGCCTATAACTGTGCCTTTAAGTTTTGAATACCTGACGGTAATATCGGCTGTAGCTTCACCACAAACTGACATTTCGTTTGAAAAAGTAATGTCTGCTCCCATTTTTGTATAAACATCTGTTATGCCTGTTCTTGTAGGATTTACGCCTACATTTTTTATTGTTATAACGCTGTCGGGACAAATTAAACCGGCTGTTATAAAATATGCCGCTGAGGAAATATCGGCAGGAACGGTTATGTCATGGGCATAAAGCTCCTTAACCGGTGTGCAGGTAATTCTGTTTCCGTCATGCTTTATATTTGCTCCTAAGTAATTAAGCATAATTTCTGTATGGTCCCTTGTTGGTTCCGGCTCTATTACTGTTGTTTCGCCTTTGCCATACATTGCGGCAAGAAGTATTGCACTTTTAACCTGAGCACTGGCAACAGGCAGTTTATACTCAATGGCTTTTAATTCTTTTCCGTTAATGTGAAGCGGTGCACAGAGTTTGCCGTTTTTTTCTGTTCCCGTTATGTCGGCACCCATTAATGAAAGGGGTATGCTTACTCTGTCCATAGGGCGCTTTTGTATTGATTCATCACCGGTTATATCACATGAAAAATTTTGGGCTGACAATATGCCTGTCATAAGGCGAAGTGTTGTGCCGCTGTTTCCTACATACAATGTTTCATTTGGTTTTGAAAGGCCATAAAGACCTTTGCCGTAAACTGTAACATTGGTATCGTCTATTTCTATTTCTATTCCCATTTTCCTGAAACAGCTTACTGTTGAAAGACAGTCTTCACCTGTTAAAAAGCCGGAAATATGTGTTGTGCCTTTTGAAAGGGCACCAAGCATAATTGACCTGTGTGATATGGATTTATCACCGGGAACGGTAATTGTGCCGTTTAATTTTGAAGCTTTATTTATTGTTCTGTTCAATATAATACACCGCCTGTCAGTCTTTAATTTGTACTTCGTAATTCATTTCCCTGAGCAAAGTTATGCTCTTTTGCCTTTGCTCCTCACTGTCGAATGAAACGTATAAAACACCGTTTTCTCTTTCCCTGTTGTTTACAATGGACATATTTTTAATATTTATGTTATTGCTGGATAAAAGCACGGCTATTATGGCTATTGAGCCAGGCTTATCCAGTACGTCTATTACTATTTCATAGCGCTTTATAAAGCTTCCCGGAGTAATGTTTGAAAAAGAATCACGGTAGAGCCGGGCTTCATTAAAAAAGTCGTGTACACCGGTATGTTCGTTTTGCATTAAACTGTCTTTAAGCCGTTTAACAACACTTTCCAAAGAAGTAAGAACTTTAAATATCTGTTCTTTGTTTTCAAAACATATACTCTCCCACATGTCCGGATTTGATGAAGCTATTCTTGTTATGTCTTTAAAACCTCCGGCGGCTATTTTATGCATGTGCCCCTGAGGTGTATCAAGAAGCTTAACATTATTGCACAGTGACGAAGCTATAATCTGTGGCACATGACTTATAGAGGCTACTATATAGTCGTGCTCATAAGGTGAAACCATAACCGGTATAGCACCTATTTTTTTAACGGCCTCGTAAAACTCATTTACTTTTTCTTCCGGTACATTGTCATCGGGTGTAATTATGTAGTAAGCATTCTCAAAAAGATGCTCTTTTGAGGCGCTGTACCTGAATTTTTCAGAGCCTGTCATGGGATGACCGCCTATATAGTTTATTTTCTGCGGCATAGCCTTTATTCTGTCGTAAATTTTGCCTTTTGTACTGCCAACATCCGTTATAATGCAGTCATCCTTAATAAAAGGCAGAAGCTCTTTTACGTAGGAGCATATTAAATCAACCGGTGTGCATATAAATATTATATCGCATTGGCTGAACTTCAAGTCAACGGATGTTGTGTATTGGTCAATAACGCCTTCATCATAAGCCTGTTTTAATACGTCTTCATTATGATTATAGGCTATTATTTTTTCAACACCGACTCTGTTTCTGAAGGCTTTGGCTAAAGAGCCGCCAATAAGCCCTAATCCTATAATGCCTATTGTATTATACAAAACACTCAATCCTTCCAAAAGATTATTGCGCTTTAAAGCGATAAAATCAAATTTGATTTTACCACCGAAATACCAAATATGTCAATTAATAAGGATTATACCGGCCGTGGTTCAAGTTGGCAAGTAAGTTTTCCGGCAAACTCACGTTTATTCTGCCGGCTGACAAGGGCGGTTTTATCACAGCCGTAAAAATATATCTCCCAAGCAGGAAGAGTTTTATCTATTCTAAGTATGTTTTCGGTATTAATTATATAAGAACGGTGACAGCGGTATAAAGAAGTATTGGCCGTAAAAGACTCTATCTCTTTTAAAGTAAAAGGCAGACGAAAAGAACCGTCGGTAGTATGTATTATACTTCCATGGCCAAGGGATTCAAAAAACAGAACATAATCGGTTTTAAGCCTTAAAAAATCCGATGAGTTATTAAGTGTAATAAAAGAATTTGAATTTGGTGAGGAAAGAAAAAAGCTTATATCATGGTTTATAAGGTCGTTTATGTATTTAAAGGAATTTTTGCTAAGGGGCAGCCGTATGTGATAAAGAAAGCTGTAGCCTTTTAAATCCTCATTAAGCCCTTTTGAATAGTTTAAAACAGCAATAGGCGTGAATTTGTACAAACAGTTGTTTTTTATTGATTTAATCATTCTGATGCTGTCATAACATTCAGCCGAAACCATTATAAAAAAGTTAATCCTTATAGTTCTGCTTATTATCTCGGCCTGAAGAATGTCATCAGCTAAAATTACAGTTCTGTAACTGCCTTTTAAAAAACCATCTATCTCGTTTTTCATATTTTCGTCGCGGCAGACAATAAGTATTTTATACATCTAACTCACCTCATGAAACAAAAAATTGTAATCTTTTGTCTAATTATATCACATTATAGCAAATAGATAAATATAAATTACAAATCGTGCAAGAATATTTTTGTTTAATCAGGAATACTTTTAAACTGTGGGAGGGAGAATATGGGTATAAAAGATGAAATTATATTTTCATCCGGCGGACGGATAAGAGACACTTTAAATTTTATAAG
>CALWSS010000173.1 GCA_944384255.1 uncultured Clostridia bacterium | reverse complement strand
AATGACATCTTGGTTTAACACCAGTTTCTATACATTCACGAACAACACCAAGATAGTGGTCAAGAGCCTGATGTCTTGTCATGTGCATTTTGTGGAATATATGGTAGTCAGAGCAGCTTACAAGTATGCCTGTTTCTTTTAAGCCTATATCCCTAACCAACTGGAAGTCTTTTTTGGAAGCTCTAATCCAGCTTGTAATTTCAGGGAATTTATAGCCCTTTTCAAGACATTTGTAAACAGCATCTCTGTCTTTTTTTGTATAAAGGAAAAACTCGCTCATTCTTACAATACCGTTTGGACCGGAAAGCTTGTGGAGCAAATCAAAAATATGTGTCATCTGGCTTACAGTATACGGTTCACGTGACTGCTGACCATCTCTAAATGTAGTATCTGTTATCCAAAAATGCTCCGGTACGTCCATAGGTACCACTCGTCTGTTAAATACGACTCTTGGTATATCTTCATAGGAAAAGAAGTCCCTGTAGAGATTAGGTTCCCTAACATCTTCAAGAGGATAAGCCTGCCCTGTACTTTCAAGCAAGTTTGTCTTTTTATTAAACTCAAACATGTATATTCCTCCCGCCATTAGTATTTTATTTATAATTAAAACTATTCAATTATACTGCGCTAATTATTCTATTTTAAACTATAGCGCTTAAAACAGTCAAGTAAGACATAAAAATTCAGCATTTGAAATAATGCCGACAGGCGGACAAATGTCTTTCAGATAAAAAATACACAAAAAAATGTCATACAAATTCATTATATAATATCATAAATGTTGCTTTTTGCTAATAATAATATTACAGCAATAAAACCGAAAGGATGATAATTATATGCTTTTAACAAAAAGAGCACCTGTATCAGACGTTTTTACATATAAAAAAAATGCTTCTTCCGGCAGCAAAATTGAAATTACTAAAAGCAGTCATGAAGCAAGAAACACTCAATATTGCAGCAACGACAAAAATAATATTTTAAAGGCATTGCTCTGCGTCAGCCTCTTAAAGGCAAATTGTAGCATTATGCCAGAGCAGTAAACTTAAAAGCCGCATTGCAGATTGCACCTGCTTTGCGGCTTTTTGCTGCACTTGATTGTTTAATTAAAATCTGAACCCGAAACCTCTTGCTGCATCCAGTATCTTTTCGGCTGTTTCACGCTCGTTTTTATCAAGACTCTGGGTAACACAGTTAATAATGGCTCTTTTTTCCTGCGGTGTAAGAGTACCCTCCTTTTCAAGCAAAGGTATGTATTTTGCAAAAATCAGTATAACAGCACTTTGGTCTTTGCCCTCACACTGCCTTAATGCCTCGGCAAGTATCTCTTTTTGATTGGCCGAAAGAGCCGAAAACTCGCTTTTACAAAGTAAATCCTCTATCCTTGTCAATATTATTACCTCCCGTTAAACATTCCCGAACGACCTAATGTGCTTAAAACATACAGTGTATTAAAAAACTGCTTTTCATTAGGCGAAAGGTCTGCCTGTGCTGCCTGTGCAAACTTCTTTTCATCAAATACACTGCTGCTGTTTTCCTGCGCTGTTATGGCACGGTTTTCAGTGTTAAAGCCCGCTATTTCCATTATTTTAATTACGGCATAAACCTGCCTTTTCATATCCCCTGTTAAATACGGCATTATATTGTTAAGGGTTTTAATCTGCCTTTTTAACCTGTTTTCAGGCACAAGGCTTTTATTTTCCGCTTTTATAGGCTTAGGCTCTGTTTTGCCTGAATTTAATATTTTGCTTAAAGCCATTATCTTCTCAATATCATTTGAATCCAATTAAAATCACCTCCGTATAGATTTTATTTATAGTTAAATAAAAATATTACAAGGCAAATTATTTTTTCAGTTTTGAGCGTTATTAAGGGCTTTTAATGCCGAGTCAATGGCAAAAGATATAACTTCATTGCAGCCGTCTTTGTAATATGCTTCAAGCTTGGAACAATTAACAGTTGAGAAATGCTCCATAAAATCCATAATTATGCTAAGGCGAATTTTTTCAGCTCCAATGCCTTTTGCCGTAATGCATGCCCCGGCTACAGCACCTAAAAGAGCACCACATGTTCCACCAACACCCAGACCGTCGCCATAGCCTGAAAGCAGCATTAAATCCCGGCTGTTTATTTCAGTTCCTGTTTTTGCACATAGCCTGTAAGCACATAACTGGCAGCAGTTTAAACCGTTTGAATCACACAATATAAAAACACCTCCCGTCTATATATTTACGGAAGGTGTTTTTGTTTCATGTCAAATAAATAATATTAAATCAGCACTCAGCGCCTTCTGTTGCAAGTCTTGCAGCAACAGGCCTGTATTTTTTGCTTGCCCATCTCTTTTCTTGGCTCTTAATCCAGCCAAAAGCTATAAATGTAAATATCAAACCTACAACAAAAGATATTATTTCTCTGCCGATTGCCTGCTGCATGCCGCCTAAAAAGTAGCCAATGCCAATACCTGCCATAAAAGCTAAAAACGGTATGCCGTACATAATAAGTACTGCATGAATAAATCCGTCAGGTGACATTTCAACTTCTACCCAGTCATCAACTTTTGCACCACATACATTTTCAGCCTCTATAAACATATCCTTTTCAGCCATGCCGGCAATACATGCCCTGCATTTTGCACAGGCTTCCTGACGTGTCATTTTAATTATAGCTAAATTATTGTCTTTTAACCCTATAACAACACCTTTTTCAGCCATATTTATTCCTCCTGTAAATCAATTGCCAATTAAATCTCTAATAACTTTTGACGCCATTAAAAGTCCGGCACATGACGGCACAAAAGCACAGCTTGCAGCCGTTCTTTTCCTGCTTTCCGGCTTGTCAATATTAAATGCCGGTTTTATAGGCTCCTCTTTTGAATAAACCACATTCAGCTTTTTAATACCGCGTTTTTTAAGCTCATGCCGCATTACTTTAGCCAATGGACATACTGAAGTTTTGTAAATATCCGTAATTTCCAGCTTTGTAGGGTCAAGCTTGTTTCCCGTACCCATAGCCGATATAACCGGTATTCCTAAAGAGTCGGCCTTTGTTATTATGTCAATTTTGGCACTTATTGTATCAATAGCATCTACTATATAATCAATTCCTGTTTTTATTATATCATCATTAGGCGGCAAATAAAAGACAGTATGTTTTTCAACAATTGCTTCAGGATTAATGTCTTTTATACGGCGCTCCATAATATCTGTTTTGTACTGCCCAACAGTGGAGTTTAAAGCCAAAATCTGACGATTTATATTTGTTATGTCAACAACATCGTTATCAACCAGTATAATGTGCCCTACACCGCTTCTTGCTATAGCCTCCGTAGCAAAACCGCCTACACCGCCTAAGCCGAATATTAAAACAGTGCTTTCCTTTAACTTTTTAAGCTTTTCATCGCCTATAAGCATTCTTGTTCTTAATAAGCTTTCGTCCATGCCGCTCTCCTTAATATAAAAAACAAAAAATATCCCGTTTCATAACTATACCATATTTTTTACGAATTTCAAGCACTGAACTTCTTTTTCATATAAATCCTATCAAATTTCTTTTTAATAAAAGCCGTAACAGGCACGGCTATAATCATACCCGGTATGCCAAACATAGAGCCAAAAACAGAAAGTGAAATTATAACAAGCACCGGATGAAGCTTTACACGGCTGCCTATTAGCTTAGGTACAATAACCATTGCGTCTATTTGCTGTAAAATAATAATAAGTATTGCGGCATAAAGCGCCTTAACTGGTGTACCCTGTGCTGCTGCGGCTGCCACAGAAAGTATAAAAGCCGCTATTGAGCCAACATAAGGTATAAGGTTTGCTATTCCTGAAATTATGCCTATTATAATAAAATACCTTATACCTAAAAAGTACATGGCAATGCTTACCATAACAGCCATTATAACTGCATCTGTAAGCTGACCGGACACATAGCCTGAAAATATATCGTTTATATCTTCAAAACCGGTTTTAAGGCTCTCATAAATCTTTTTAGGCAGAAAAACACCGGCTGTTTCGTTTAGCCTGAATAAAAGCCTGTCTTTTTCAGCTAAAAAATAAAAAGCCGCTACAAGGCCAATACCCAAATCAAGGAGTTTACCCCCAATAGATGTAATTGATACAGCCGCCGAAAAAACAAATCTTTGGGATAAGGCCGAAAATCTTTCTATAATACCGTTAAATACTGTATCTGTATTGGAAAAAAGCCCTGTGTCGTCAAGTATGTTTTTAATGCCAAACAGTATGTTTTTCATATCCAGCACAAAGTCCTCTATAACAGCCGAAAGGTCGCCTACTTCCTGAGGCCCGAAGCTTTTTATTGTAAGCCTTACAGCAGCAGCTATAAGCAGAAAAAGCAAGGCATAAGTAACAGCCGTGCCACGTATTCTTTTGTTAAAAGCTCCCTTTTGCTTTGTTTTAATAAATCCCCCTGTTTCGTTTTGGAAAAAGTCTACAGCCGGGTCAAGTATAAATGCCACAGCAAGGGCTATATAAACAGGTGTAAAAAGACCTATAACCCAAAAAAGGCCCTGACACAGTGTTTTGAATATTACGTCAATGTTATTCATAATCAAAAACGCAGCACTTACAAAAACAGCCGTAGCTGCCGTAAAAAGCGCTATTTCAAAATACCTGCTATGCCTGAGCCTTTTCATTAA
>CALWSS010000172.1 GCA_944384255.1 uncultured Clostridia bacterium | reverse complement strand
TAGGTGGGCTTTTGGAGCATACTCTTTCAGTTACAGAAATATGTGACTTTATGAGTGGACGTTATAAAAGGGTAAACAGGGATATTTTAATATGCTGTGCAATGCTTCATGACATAGGAAAAATATTCGAGCTTTCACAGTTTCCGGTTAACGAATATACCGATGATGGACAGCTTTTGGGCCATATTATAATAGGTGCTGAAATGGTACATGATGCGGCAGCTAAAATTGAGGACTTCCCAAAAGAGCTTGAAAGCATAATTAAACACTGCATACTTGCTCATCATGGAGAATATGAGTACGGCTCTCCGGAACTTCCAAAAACTATAGAGGCCTTTATACTGCATTGTGCCGACAATATGGATGCAAAAGTTAAGGCAATAGAAGAAGCTATTGATGCCGACAGCAATCAGGGAAAATGGGTTGGCTACAACAAAATGATGCAGAGAAACATAAGAAAAACCGAGTATTAATTAGAAATGAGGATATTATGAACACTTTATGTCCTGTTGAGAAGAACAAAGAATATTTAATGACTATTGATGATATAGGCAACGACGGTGAAGGAATAGGGAAAATAGATGGCTTTACTGTTTTTGTTAAAGATGCACTTCCAGGTGAAAAAATAAATGTTTTAATAACAAAAGTTAAGAAAAATTTTGCTTATGGCAGACTTATGAAAATTATTGAAGTTTCCGAAAACAGAGTTGAGCCTGTTTGCATAAATTATAAGCGCTGTGGTGGCTGTAATATACAGCACCTTTCATACAAAGAACAGCTTAATTTTAAGACTAAAAAAGTAAAAGATGCATTGGAAAGAATAGGCGGATTTGATAATGTTTCTGTAAAAGACACTATAGGAATGGAAAATCCTTATAATTATAGAAATAAGGCCCAGTTTCCTGTAGGGCAAAACAAAGGAAGAATTGAAATAGGCTTTTATTCTCCAAGAAGCCATAATATAGTTGATATTGAAAGCTGCTGTATTCAAAATAAAGTTAACGACAGAATAATAAAGATTATCCGGCAGTTTATGGAAGAAGAAAAAATATCTGCTTATGATGAAAGTACAGGTAAAGGGCTTGTAAGGCATATACTTACTAAGGTTGGTTTTGTTACAGGAGAAAAATTAGTCTGTATAGTTATAAATGGAAACAGTATTCCTAATAAAGAGAAACTAATTGAAAAACTTAAATCTATAGAAGGCTTAGCAGGAATTGTATTAAATATAAATAAGCAAAACACAAATGTAATACTTGGTAAAGAAAACAAAGTTATATGGGGCCGTGGGTACATTGTTGATTATATTGGAAATATAAAATTTGAAATTTCTGTTCATAGTTTCTTTCAGGTTAATCCCGTACAAACAAGAATCTTATATGGTAAGGCTCTTGAAATGGCAAACCTTACAGGCAGTGAAAATGTACTTGATATATATTGCGGAATAGGAACAATTTCTTTATTTTTGGCACAAAAAGCCAAACATGTTATTGGTGTTGAAATCGTGGAACAAGCAATAAAAGATGCAAAGAGGAATGCAGAAATTAATGGAATTAAAAATGCAAAATTTATAGCAGGACCGGCAGAAAAGGTTATTCCGGAAATTTATGATAAAGGCTTTAAAGCAGATACAGTAGTTGTTGACCCACCAAGAAAAGGATGTGACATTGCTGTTTTAAATACCATAATAAATATGGCACCTAAAAGGCTTGTTTATGTGTCGTGTGACCCATCAACTATGGCAAGAGATGTGAAAATATTATATGAGAATGGATTTATATTAAATGAAGTTCAGCCTGTGGACCAGTTTTGTCATACAACACATGTTGAAACGGTGATACTGATGACGTATTGTGGTAATGAGGCAAAAAATGAGGGTTAAACCACAAGATGTTGTGGTTTGAGGCTTAAAATCAGGCAATTTTGAGCCCTCAAAATGCCCGTTTTTTGACCACTGAAAATTGCATTTTGACAGATGACATAAGAAAAAATAAACAAAAAAATGTTTTTGGGGCAGTGAGATGTAAAAAATCTTGCTGCCTTTTTTTGTTTCTGAAAATCGACAAAAAAGTTGTTTCCAAAAATATAACTATTTTTTGAAAAAACTTTAAAATATTTTAAAGTTTATAAAAAAGGAATAAACTTTATTTTGAAATAAACTGTATTTTTGTTTATACAGTTTGAAATATATTTTTTAAAATGGAATAAGATTTAAAATATAACAAAAAAATAAATTTATTTTATGAAGAATAACTAAAATAGGAGCGATTTTGACATTAATAGGATTAGATGACAATATATCCGATTAAATGATAAAGAAGAATTAACTAGTTTGGGAGGTAACAGGAGAATCGGCGATGAATATTATCGTTGGTAATTTTTTATTGGTGCTTTAGTATAAAACCTCCGGCTGTGTCAGGGATAGATAAATACCTTGGTAAGTGAAAACCAAGATGATATAATAAAAATGGTTTTATAGTTACACCAAAAAAATAGCATGAAGGTTTTAAACTATATGAAAATAAAAAATGAAATAAAACAAACAACTCATTCAAGTTATTGGCGCAAATACTGCATAGTCTTTGCGCCAAAGTGAAAGTACATAAGAAAAGCTATATATAATGTATGTGCTGAATTAAGAGTGAAAATATTAGAAGCAGAAGCATGTACATAACATATATATATGCTGGGATGAGTGATCAAAATAGATGACATAGTCGCAAAGCCAGTAAAATCAAGGCTTCCAGCGGTTTTGAGGCAATTTTTAAAGCCCCAAAAATTCGAATTTTATAGATGACATAGCGTTTTTGGAGTCAAAAAACGCTTTTCAGGCAGTG
>CALWSS010000171.1 GCA_944384255.1 uncultured Clostridia bacterium | reverse complement strand
ATATTCAGGTACAGCGTTTTAGATGTAAATGTTGACATTACATCTGTATAATGATAAACTGTATTTGATGTAATATCAATTATTACATCTGTTATTTTATATTCTTTGTGTTAAAAATACAAGTATTCTTATGGAGTTTAATAAACTGTAATATTTATAACCTGAAATAAAGGAGAGAGCCGGAAATGAAAATTTATGAAATATATTTCAGTCCTACAGGCGGAACTAAAAAGGCTGCAGATATTTTAACTAACGAGATAGGGAGCAATATAATTACATGTGATATAACAAAAGAAAATAAAGACTTAAATAATTTAATGATTACAAAAGATGACATTGCCATAATTGCAGTGCCGTCTTTTGGCGGCCGTGTACCAAGTACAGCAATAAAACGAATTTCAGTTATTAACGGAAATGGCGCATTTGCTGTTTTACTTTGTGTCTACGGAAACCGTGCTTATGAAGATACTCTTGCAGAACTGTATGACACAGCAAAAACAAATAATTTTAATATAATTGCCGCAGTTTCTGCCATTGCTGAACATTCTGTAATTCGACAAATAGCAGCAAACAGGCCCGATGAAATTGACAAAAAACAGCTTTCTGAATTTGCAAAAAAGATACTATATAAATTTTATGAAGGAAAAACTAATGAATTTTTTATTCCTGGCAAAAGACCTTATAAAAAATACAGCAATATGCCAATAGTGCCTAAGCCGACGAAGGCCTGTATAAAATGTGGTTTATGTTCCAAAGAATGTCCTGTTCAGGCAATAGATAAAAATAATCCTCAAAAAGTAAATTCTAAAATATGCATTTCATGCATGAGGTGTATATACGTCTGTCCAAATAATGCAAGAAAAATAAGTTCTATAATGTATTTTGCAGCTAAAACTGCTTTAAATAAAGTATGCTCAAAACGAAAGGAATGTGAACTTTTTATTTAAAAATACATTAAAACAGAAAGATATTTTATATCTTACTTTTTGAACGGTTTTTATTGTCACATTCAAACATTCGGTCCAATACAAGAAGCAAAGACTTGCCATATACTGTATAATTGCATACAACTTTTAACAAAATTCAATGATATTTATTTCTGTTAATAAGTTTGCTTTCTTACAGTTTCTTTATTATTGAGCTGAGTGTTTTATATGAGATTTCCGCTATTTATTTTATTAAATATATAATTATTTCGAATATTCTGTTTGTTTTATATGATATACAATTAAAGCATATATCTGCTAAGTTTAAGCCGGAGTATACATTATTTTGACCATATCATATTTTGCTTTCTTAAAGGTAAGTATCGCACTTTAATGTGCGTACTTGTTATTTATTTAATTCTTGCTATGATTATAATATCAGGTATAAATAAAGAATTAATATGAAGTTATACAGTAGGAGGGTTAACTATGGGTAAAAATATTGTTGTAATTACAGGCAGTCCTCGTAAAAACGGAAACAGCTTTGCTATGACAGACAGCTTTATAAAAGCAGCAAAAGAAAAGGGGCATACAGTAACTCGCTTTGATGCTGCAATGATGAAGCTTGATGGCTGTCATGCATGTGAAACATGTTTCAAAACAGGAAAACCTTGCTCTTTTGATGATGATTTTAATACTATAGCTGAAGCAATTTTGGATGCTGACGCTTTAGTATTCACTATGCCGGTTTACTGGTATTCAATTCCTTCCAAGATTAAGAGTGTAATTGACCGTATCTATTCTTTAGTGATAGGCGGAAAAGATATAACAGGCAAAGAATGTGCTATAATTGTATGCTGTGAAGAAGATGATATTACTGTACTAGACGGAGTACGTATTCCAATGGAAAGAACAGCTGCATTAAATAAATGGAATATGGTGGGCGAAGTCCTTGTACCTGGTGTTTTAAAGCCGGGAGATGTTGAAAAAACAGACGGTTTAAAACAGGCTGCTGAATTAGCTGATAAAATTTAAAAATACATATTATTTAAATAGATTACAATTAAAACCGCTGGACAATCCGGCGGTTTTTTGTAAATATATAAGTAAGGTCTGGCACTGTTGAAAGTAATTTGCGCAATATTGTAAAAAGGTGTGGTTTGTATGAAACTATATGAAAAAATTCTTTTAATTTTTTGTATTGTCATCTGTTTTTATTATGCAATACTGCCTTTTATTTTGCTTCTTTTAATTGCTTTTTTAAGTGCATGGTTTGACGACTTATTAAGTATTATATTTCAAAACTATTTGTATTCTTTAAACTTATATTTCTTTTTGCTATTTTGTGCTTCAAATATCGGTTTATATTTATTTTATAGAAAAACAAAATACGCATTAACAATATTATAGTTATATGTTTATCATTTGGAGTATTAATTGAAATATTTTATATTTTGGGATTTTTAGCCATTGGAATATTTAAGTTTTAATTTTATTAATCAGTAAAACAAAAATATATTCATCTTGTTTAAAGTATAGGCTCTGTTACAGCACGAAAATAACAGTCCAGTTCCTCAGGTGTATGTTTCATTTGTCCTTTAGTCCACCACAAAACCATTTCCACAAAACTGCCGGAAATATGATTTATTAAAAAGTCCTCCGGCAGATTTTTGTTTATATGACTGTTTTGAGTTATAAACTGGGTTTTAATCAGTTGGCTAAGGCTGTCTTTAAAATATCTCAGAAAAATATCACTGCTTTCACAAGAAAGAAGCGCAAGTATGTTATTGTCATTTTCCTGCAAATGCTGTAAAAGGTGACAGAATACTGATTCAGGAGCACTGCCGTTTGAGTAAAGTCCGTGGGTGTGTGTACAATCCATAGCACTTGAGAGTATATGTCCAAACAGCTCCTCACATAAAGCTTTCAGCAAATCATCTTTCGTTTCAAAATGTTCATAAAAAGTGCTTCGGCCTACATTGGCTTCATCTATTATTTCCTGAACTGTAATTTTATTGTAATTTTTCTGTGATAAAAGCAGTATAAATGCATTAAAAATAGACTTTCTTGTTTTCTGTTGACGCCTGTCCACAAAAACTCCTCCTTGCGTACAATTTAATAAAAATGTTCCGTAAAGAACAGTCTAAATAAAATATCTATTGTTTGACAGATATTTTTTTAATACAATGAAAGTGAACAATTTGTTCTGTAATGAATTTATTGTATGAAAATAACTTGTCCTTTGTCAAGCTTTATAAGGAGGATTTATATGATTAAGAAAATTAATGATTTGCTTGCAGGGCTTCCAATGACTATTGTGGCGGGTATTTTTCTGCTTATTGATTTAATTCCACACCTGTCTGCCGAATTTGGAGGAACAGTAAGTTTTAATATTTTGCCTTTTGACCCTGCTTGGGTAACAGTTATAATAAGCGGCATACCACTTGTATATCTTTCAATTTGGCGTATTATATATAATCCCGGTATAAGCAAAATATCTTCTGCACTGCTTATTAGTATTGCCATGTTTGCAGCTATTGCAATAGGTGATTTATTTGCAGCCGGTGAAGTGGCATTTATTATGGCTATAGGTGCCATACTTGAGGAAATGACAACAAACAGAGCAAAGAAAGGCCTTAAAAAACTAATAAGCCTTGCGCCAACAAAAGGCCGAAGGATTAAATTTGGTAAAGAAGAAATAATACCTGCTGAAGAAATTAATAAAGATGACATAATTCGGATTCTTCCGGGTGAAACAATTCCTGTAGACGGAGTAATTGTAAACGGTGAAACTTCTGTAGACCAATCCATAA
>CALWSS010000170.1 GCA_944384255.1 uncultured Clostridia bacterium | reverse complement strand
CAAAAAGCGGACGTCCGGGACCTGTGCTTGTAGATATTCCTAAAAATGTTCAGGTTGATAAAACAGAATTTGAGCCAATGTGCAAAGTTGAAAAAACACCTGACCCAAGCCCAGATAAAGAGCTTCTTGATGAGGCAGTAAAGCTTATAAACAATTGCGAAAAGCCGGTTATATATTGCGGCGGTGGAGTAATAAATGGAAACTGCTCAGAATATATTGAGCCTTTAGCTGAAAAATGCGGCGCTTATGGTGTGTTTTCAATGATGGGACTTACAGCTATGGATTGTGAAAACCCAAGGCATTTGGGAATGAGTGGTATGCATGGAAGATATGCAGCAACAAAAACACTTACAGAAGCAGACCTTGTTTTAGCAGCCGGAGTAAGATTTACGGAAAGAGCAACAGGAAATAAAGCAAAATTTGCAGAGCATGCCAAAATAATTCATTTGGATATAGACCCAGCAGAGCATGGCAAAAACATTGATGCAGATTTGAAAATACTTGGCAATCTTAAAGAATCACTTAAATACATATTTGAAAACGTAAATGAAAAATCAAACCCTGATTGGGACAAAGAAGTTGAAGGTTACAAGGCAAAAGAAAACGAAAACAGAGTTGAAACAAACACTTTAATGCCTTGGAATGTAATAGAAGCTGTTAACAAAAAAGCTTCAGATGATACAAACATAGCAACTGACGTAGGTCAGCATCAAATGTGGGTAGCTCAGTATTATAAATTCAAAAAACCAAGAACTCATCTTACAAGCGGTGGTCTTGGAACAATGGGCTATGGAATGGGAGCTGCTATTGGAGCATGTATGGCTACAAAAAGACGTACTGTTTTGTTTACAGGTGACGGAAGCTTTGGTATGAACCTTAATGAGCTTGCAACTGCTGTTTCACAAAATCTTCCCCTTACAGTTGTTATATTAAACAATAACCGCCTTGGAATGATAAGACAGTGGCAGAGTTTATTCTTTGATAATCATTTTATGGCAACTGTTCTTGACAGAAAAACGGATTTTGTTAAACTTGCAGACGCATTTGGAGCAAAGGGCTACAGAGCCGAAAACATGGAAGAACTTAACAGCGCTCTTGATGCGGCATTTGCTTTAAATTCACCTTGTGTTATAGAGTGCATTATACCAAACGATGAGAACGTTCTTCCAATGGTTCCACCAAACGGTTCAGTTGAAAATATGATAATAAAATAAGGAGGTAAAAGTATATGAACGAAAAATTTTCTTTATCAATAGTTGTTACAAACCAGCCGGGAGTGCTTACAAGAATTTCATCACTTTTCAGCCAGAGGGATTTTAATATTGACACTTTTACCTCAGGAAAAACAGAAGACGAGGATTATGCCAGAATAACAATTACAGCCAGCGGCGACAGCAGGAAAAAAGACCAGATGATAAAGCAGATTTCAAAGCTTTATGATGTTAAAAAAGTAGAGGTTATGCAGCCGGAAAACACAATACTTAGAGAGCTTTTAATTGTTAAAGTAAGTGCCAGCGGTGAAAAATTAAGAGAAATACTTGATGCAGCTTCTGTTTTCAGAAGCAAAGTAGTTGATATGTCACCGGGTTCAGTTTGTATAGAAATAACAGGTGAAACAAGCAAAATAGATGCATTTTTAAATTACATAAAAGATTATGGAATACTGGAATATTGCAGAACAGGACTTATTGCCGTTCAAAGAGGCAAACAGTGCCTTTTTGAACATAAAAAACATTCAAAAGATGACACAAAAACAGCTTAATTTATGCCAAACGGCATTAATATAAAAAAATAATGAATTATAAAGGAGATATTTACCATGGCAAAAATGTATTATGCACAGGATGCAAACAGAGAACTTATAGCAGATAAGAAAGTTACAATAATAGGTTACGGCAGCCAAGGTCATGCCCATGCCCTTAATCTTAAAGACAACGGAATTGATGTTACAGTTGGCCTTTACGAAGGTTCAAAAAGCAAAAAGAGAGCCGAAGAAGCCGGACTTAAAGTAAAAAATACAGCCGAAGCAGTTAAAGGCGCTGATATAGTAATGATACTTGTAAATGACGAGATACAGGCAAAGCTTTATAAAACAGAAATAGAGCCAAATCTTAAAGAAGGCGCTACACTTGCTTTTGCTCATGGTTTTAATATACATTACGGCCAGATTGTACCTCCTAAGAATGTTGATGTTATAATGGTTGCTCCTAAGGCACCTGGTCACACTGTAAGAAGCCAGTTCCTTGAGGACTTTGGTGTGCCTATGCTTATAGCTGTTTATCAGGATGTAACAGGAAAGGCAAAAGAAATTGCTCTTGCTTATGCCGATGCTATAGGCGGCACAAGAGCAGGTGTTCTTGAAACTACATTTAAAGAAGAAACAGAAACTGACCTTTTTGGTGAGCAGGCTGTTTTATGCGGTGGTGTATGTGCCCTTATGAAAGCCGGATTTGACACACTTGTTGAAGCAGGTTATCAGCCGGAAAGCGCTTATTTTGAGTGTATGCACGAAATGAAGCTTATAATAGACCTTGTTGTTAAAGAGGGTATGTCATTTATGAGAAATTCCATAAGTGATACAGCAGAATATGGCGACTACACAGCAGGCCCTAAAATAATAACAGACGAAACAAGAAAAGCTATGAAAGGCATACTTAACGATATTCAGCAGGGTAATTTTGCTAAAGACTGGATACTTGAAAACCAGGCTAACCGTCCACACTTCAATGCTATGAGAAGAATACAGAAAGAACACCTTTCTGAGAGCGTAGGAGCTGAGCTCAGAAGCCACATGAGAATGAAATAATTTATATAAAAATCCGGCAGTTTTAAAGCTGTCGGATTTATTTTTTAAGTATTATGTTGACAAAATGCTGTCTCTGATTTATTATAGACGAAAGTCGCTTAAAAAGAGGTGCTTATATGCGTATAGGTTATGGCTATGATGTTCACAGACTTGTTGAAGGCAGAAAACTTATAATAGGCGGTGTTGACATACCTTATGAAAAGGGGCTTTTAGGCCATTCCGATGCCGATGTTCTGCTTCATGCCGTTATGGACTCACTTCTTGGTGCCGCGGCGCTGGGGGATATTGGAAAACATTTTCCTGACAGCGATGACAGGTTTAAAGGTATTTCTTCAATTAAGCTTTTAAAAGAAGTTTTAGCCTTGATTAATAATAATAATTATTGTATAATAAACCTCGACGCTACAATTATAGCCCAAAAGCCTAAAATGAGACCGTATATAGACCAAATGCGATGTAATATTGCCAAGGCTCTTGAAATAGATATAGAAAATGTAAATGTTAAGGCAACTACAGAAGAAGGTCTTGGCTTTACAGGAAGAGAAGAAGGCATAGCGGCTAATTGTGTTTGTTTAATTGAAAAAAGATAATGACGTTGAAGAAAAAGAGTAATTTTAATGTCTTTCCCAGAGAGGACTGTGATTTGCTGAAAGCGGTCTGTAAGATGTTTTAATGAAGTGCGTTTTGGAGTCTCACTTATGTGCGGGTTGTTCCGTTAAAAACTTAAAGTGACAGTTTTACTGTAATTAGAGTGGAACCGCGGAGTTTATGCTTCGTCTCTGTTTAAAGAGACGGAGCTTTTTTTATTAGTTAGTTTTAGGGAGGGTATACAATGTCATTTTTAAAAGAAGAAATTAGAGTAATTAAAAAGAAAGACCCGGCAATTAAAAGTTCTATAGAAGTTTTGCTTTACCCATGTTTTTGGGCTGTTTTAAACCACAGAATAGCCCATAAGCTTTACAGAAGAAAGAAATATTTCCTTGCAAGGCTTGTTTCTCAGCTTTCCCGTTCGCTTACAGGCATTGAAATTCATCCGGGAGCTAAAATCGGCAAAAATTTCTTTATTGACCACGGAATGGGTGTTGTAATAGGCGAAACATGCGAAATTGGCAACAATGTTCTTTTATACCAAGGTGTAACACTTGGCGGAACAGGTAAAGATACGGGAAAACGTCACCCGACAATAGGCAACAATGTTATGATTGGCTCTGGAGCTAAGGTTTTAGGCCCTATTAAAGTAGGAAACAACGTAAAAATCGGTTCAGGCTCTGTTGTATTAAAAGATGTGCCTGATAATGTTACAGCTGTTGGTGTTCCTGCAAGGTGGAGCAATAAATACGAAAAGAACTCTGAAAATGACCACCCATCAGATAACATTGACCAGTTGAAAGTACCTGATATTTTACAGGACGAAATTGACTCACTTAAAAAGAAAGTTGACGACCTTGAAAAAAGAATTTCTGATAAAGAAAACAATGAATCAGTAGAGCTTAAAAAAGCCGAATAATTAAAAGGAGTGCTTAATATGAAACTTTACAATACACTTACCAGAAAAAAAGAAGAATTTGTGCCTCAGGAAGAAGGCAAAGTAAAAATGTATGTATGCGGCCCTACAGTATACAACTACATTCATATAGGAAATGCAAGACCTTATGTTGTTTTTGATACAGTACGCCGTTATCTTGAATATAAAGGCTATGATGTAACATATATTCAGAACTTTACAGATGTTGATGATAAAATAATTAAAAAAGCAAATGAAGAACATTCCAGCATGGAAGAAGTTTCAAACAGATATATAAAGGAAGCTTTTACAGATGCCGACGGACTTAATGTAAAGCGTGCTACACATCATCCAAGAGTAACGGAAGAAATGGACAATATTATTGAAATGATTAAAACTCTTGTTGATAAAGGCTATGCTTACGTAAATGACGGAACTGTTTATTATGATACAAAAAAATTCCCTGAATACGGCAAGCTTTCCAAAAAGAACCTTGATGAGCTTATAGAAGGTGCCAGTGAAAGAGTTGACAAAGACGATGCAAAAAGAAATACAACTGACTTTGTACTTTGGAAACCTTTTAAACCTGGTGAGCCAAAATGGGATTCACCTTGGGGTCAGGGAAGACCGGGATGGCATATTGAATGCTCTGTAATGGCTAAAAAATATCTTGGGGACACAATAGATATTCATGCCGGCGGAGAAGACCTTATATTCCCTCACCACGAAAACGAAATTGCTCAAAGTGAAGCGGCTAACGGGAAGCCTTTTGCAAAATATTGGCTTCATAACGGTTTTATAATGGTTAATAACGAGAAAATGTCTAAATCAGCCGGAAACTTCTTTACTGTAAGAGAAATAGCCGCTGAGTTCCCTTATGAAGTTATAAGATTCTTCATACTTAACGGACATTACAGAAGCCCGCTTAACTTCAGCCGTGACCTTATGCAGGCATGCCAGAACGGACTTGAAAGAATTAAAAACTGCAATACTGACTTACAGCATTATATTGATAACAGCCAGGATTCAGCTCTTAAAGACAATGAAAAAGAGCTTTTAAATGAGCTTGACAAATTCAGAGTTCAGTTTGAAACAGCTATGGACGATGATTTTAATACAGCCGATGCTATTTCAGCTATTTATGAGCTTGTTAGATTTATAAACAAGAGTATTAAAGACAATGTTTCAAAAGAATTTGCTGTAAAAGAAATGGAAATGCTTGGCAAACTTTGCGGTGTTCTTGGTATTAATAAGGAAAAAGAAAAAGTTGAGGACGAAGACACAGCTCTTATTGAAGAACTTATAGCTAAAAGAACAGAAGCTAAGAAAAACAAAAACTTTGCAGAAGCTGACGCTATAAGAGATAAACTTACTGAAATGGGTGTTACTATAAAGGATACTCGTCAGGGTGTACAGTGGTTTAGGAGCTGAGATTTTGAGCGAATTAAACTACATTTTAGACGGATTTAAAGAAATTAAAGCAAGAGAACTTTCGCCTTTGGTTTTGGCTTATATAGGTGACGCTTTTTTCGAGATTATAGCCCGTACAATGACTGTTTCAAAGGGCAATGCCCCAGTTAATATGCTTCATAAAAGAAACAGTGCCATAGTTAAAGCCAAAACCCAGGCTGAAATGTATTTTAAAATAGAAGAAATGCTTACTGACCAAGAGCTTGACATAATGAAAAAAGGCCGAAATGCCAAAAGCTTTACATCGCCTAAAAATGCAGATATTTCAGATTACAGGCATGCTACCGGTCTTGAGGCGCTTTTTGGCTATCTCTATTTGGAAAGAAAAACCGACAGAGCCGTCGAGCTGTTTAAAGCCGGGCTTGATATAGAAAAAGGAGAATAAACGTGTATAAAAATACCGATGAAAAGAAATTTAACGAAAACCAAGTAGAGGGCAGAAACGCCGTGCTTGAGGTTTTTAAAAGCGGACGTGATATAGAAAAAATTATTGTTGCAAAGGGCAATACAGAAGGCACTATTAGACGCATTATGGCTATGGCAGCTGATAAAGGCGTTGTGCTTCAGCAGGTGGAAAGAAAGCGCCTTGATGAAATGAGCCAGACAAAGAATCATCAGGGTGTAATAGCCATTGTATCTTCTCACAGCTATGTTTCTGTTGAGGATATATTGGAAAAAGCCAAAAGCAAAGGCAAGGACCCTTTTGTAATTATACTTGATGAAATTACAGACCCTCATAATTTTGGTGCTATATTAAGAACAGCAGATGCAGCAGGAGCAGACGGAGTTATAATATCCAAAAGACGTTCTGTAGGCCTTACGGCAACTGTTGCCAAAACATCTGCCGGTGCTATAGAATATGTTCCTGTTGCAAAGGTAACAAATATAGCAAATACTATTGAGGATTTGAAAAAAGCCGGTTTATGGATAGCCTGCACTGATATGGACGGAAAAAGCTATTTTGAATCTGACCTTAAAGGACCTATTGCCCTTGTTATAGGCAGTGAAGGCGACGGTGTAAGCCGACTTGTTAAAGAAAAATGCGATTTTACGGTTTCCATACCTATGTATGGTCAAATCTCCTCACTCAACGCTTCAGTTGCGGCGGCTTTGTTTATGTACGAAGTTGTTCGTCAAAGAGGCAATGCCTGAAATGAGGGATTGACTTGAAAAGGGAATACCTACTTGTAGACGGGTATAATATTATACATGCATGGGATGAGCTTTTGGATTTATCCCAAGTAAGCCTTGAAAGTGCAAGGCACAAACTAATGGACATAATGAGCAACTATCAGGGCTTTAAAAGTAATTTATGCGTTATAGTTGTTTTTGACGGTTATCTTGTAAAGGGAAATATAGGCACAGCTTTTGAGTATAACAACATATATGTTGTATATACTAAAGAGGCGGAAACAGCCGACCACTATATAGAAAAAACTGTTAACAAAATGCCTAAAGAATGTAAAATACGTGTAGCTACATCAGACGGACTGGAACAGCTTATAATACTTGGAAACGGTGCCAGCCGAATGTCTGCCCGTGAGCTTAAACTTGAAATTAGAGATGCTGAAAAAACCATGCGTGAGGAGTTTATAGATAACCGTCCGCCTAAAAACAACCTTCTTATGGATAACCTTGATGAGCATACAAGGAACTTACTTGAGATGATGCGTAGGCAGAAGCGATAGGAGAAATAATGAGTGAAGAACAGTATCAGCAGTATAGTGATGAGGATTTAATAAATTTTGTGCGAAACGGTGACGAAACAGCACAGGACTTTCTGCTTAATAAATATAAAACCGTAGTTAAAACAAAGGCAAGGGCATATTTTTTAATGGGTGCCGACCGTGAAGATATTATTCAGGAAGGCATGATAGGTCTTTATAAAGCTATAAGGGATTATCAGCCGGATAAAAATGCGGCTTTTAAAAGCTTTGCAGACCTTTGCATTAACAGGCAGATAATAACGGCTATTAAAACAGCAAGCAGGCAGAAGCATATACCACTTAACTCATCAATATCACTTAATAAACAGGTTTACGGCAGTGATGAGGAAGAAACATATATGGACTTTTTAAAAACGGAAGAAGCCACAAGCCCTGAGGCCATATTCATTGGTATAGAGAACAAAAACTTTATTCTGGACCAGTTCTCAAAGGCTCTGAGTTCTTTTGAGTCAAAGGTTTTAAGCCTTTATTTACAGGGTAAAAGCTACAGCAAAATTGCCGAAATTACAGGTAAGCCTGAAAAATCAATAGATAATGCCCTTCAAAGGGTTAAAAAGAAAACAGAAAAATTTATGCATCAGGCACAGGCGGAGTAATTTCCGTTTGTGCTTTTTTATTTAAGGAGATGAAAACAATGTATTTTCTGTGTTTTAATAAGTCTGTTCAGGGAATGTTAAAAATAAATTGCTGTGGAAAAAAATTAAAAGGCAATATGACAAATTATGGAATAATAGGAATAATAAAAAGTGAAAATAAGGCAGAAAATAATTTTAGTGAACATGAAATATATGAAAATTTTAAAGAAGAATATGAAGAACATTTATTTGATATAAACTCAAGAAATGTGCTTTGTTTGCCGCTTAATCTTTCTGTAGGTAATATTGAAGAAGATTTTTTTGCAGAAAACAGCATGAGAAAACAGAATTTTATTAAAAGGTATACGGAATTTTTATCTGGAAGTATTGCAACCAAGGAACAGCTTGTAAAATCAGCCCAAGAAGATTGGGAAAATGCAGTTAATGATTATAATACTCTTTTGGATTTGGAAAAAGGCGAAAAGGTGCTTGTTTGGATAGATTACAGCTGTGACAGTTTATGCTCTCTTTTATTTGCAGCAGATATTTTGAAAGATAAAGAT
The DNA here is from genome assembly GCA_944384255.1 of uncultured Clostridia bacterium. Lineage (GTDB taxonomy): Bacteria > Bacillota > Clostridia > Lachnospirales > Anaerotignaceae > Neoanaerotignum_A. The sequence continues at coordinate 5,362 of CALWSS010000170.1, read as the reverse complement.
ATAGAATTTGAGGTTGTTTTTGTGCCAAGGTATAAAGAACAAAGTAATGGAACAGTTTTGGATTCTGTAAATTGGGGAGAATTTGACTATAATGAGTTAAATAATAATTTATTTAACAGAAGGATATTTACTAAAAACGAGTTAAACGCGTTATCTCTAAAATGGTCTGAGCTTAAAAGGGAAAATGCTGATTTAAGGGTATTTTTAAACGGCAGAATAATAAGTGCTGACAAAATCTTTTATGATAGCTTTATACTTAATTATTTAAACCATGAAGAAACGAAAGCAGGCAATGTTTTGGCAAAAATGATTCCTATTTGTGCTGATGACTGGTTTATATTTAAGAGAATAAGTCATTTGATAAGTATCGGAAGAATAGTTTTAGTAAAAAAAGATGATGATTATTTTGGAGGTTCTGTAATAAAATTATCTGAAAACATGTAATTTTTATTAAATATATATAAAATTTAGCACAAAAATTTTATTCTATTATATAATTTAACTAATTATTACTGAATTTTATTTAGTTTACATAAAATATATTAAATTTTGACTAAATTCCTTTAATTTCCTATACGAAAAGTTTACATAAAATATTTAAAAATTTTGTTAGCACTCATTGACATTGAGTGCTAACAGTGATATAATCCTTTTTGTTAGATGAAACTGATGCTAACTCATATAGTATATGTTAATGCTACACCACTTAGAAAGGATTGGTGCTTATGAATACACAGAAATTCACGCAGAAATCTCTTGAGGCTGTACAAAGTGCTCAGAGTGCAGCTTTAGAACATAAAAACACACAAATTGACCAGCAGCATTTGCTTTATGGTCTTTTAACTCAGTCAGACGGTCTTATTCCACAGATGTTAGTTAAAATGAATGTAAGTGTAAACGGCCTTCTTAATGACACCGAAAGAGAAATTAAAAACCTTCCTTACGGTTCAGGAAGCGGACAGCTCTATCTTTCAGGAGAACTTAACATGGTGCTGGAACAGGCTGAAAAAATGGCTGAAAACATGAAAGACGATTTTGTTTCAGTTGAGCATATATTTATGGCTCTTATTAACAGCCCAAACGATGCCGTTAAACGTCTTTTCAAAAAATACAATATTACAAAAGACGAATTTATGAAACAGCTTAAAGCTGTTCGTGGCAACGCAAGAGTTACAAGTGAAAATCCTGAAAATACTTATGATGCTCTTAACAAGTACGGCTACGACCTTGTAGAAAGGGCAAGAAGTAAAAAACTTGACCCAGTTATAGGCCGTGACGATGAAATAAGAAACGTAATAAGGATACTTTCAAGAAAAACAAAGAACAACCCTGTTTTAATTGGTGAGCCTGGTGTTGGTAAAACAGCCATTGCCGAAGGTCTTGCCGAAAGAATAGTAAGCGAAGATGTTCCTAACAGCTTAAAGGACAAAACAATATTTGCCCTTGATATGGGTTCTCTTATTGCCGGTGCTAAATACAGAGGTGAGTTTGAGGAAAGACTTAAAGCTGTTTTAAATGAAGTTAAAAAGAGTGAAGGCAAAATTATACTTTTCATTGATGAACTTCATACAATAGTAGGCGCCGGAAAATCAGACGGAGCTATGGATGCAGGCAACCTTCTTAAACCAATGCTTGCCCGTGGTGAACTTCACTGTATAGGTGCAACAACACTTAACGAGTATAAGCAGTATATCGAAAAAGATGCTGCCCTTGAAAGACGTTTCCAGCCTGTAATGGTTGCAGAGCCAACAGTTGAGGATACTGTTGCTATACTTCGTGGTCTTAAAGAAAGATATGAGGTTTATCACGGAGTTAAAATCCAGGATCAGGCTATAATTGCAGCAGCTACACTTTCAAACAGATATATAACAGACAGGTTCCTTCCTGATAAGGCAATAGACCTTATTGATGAAGCCTGTGCCATGATAAGAACAGAAATAGACTCAATGCCTACAGAGCTTGATGTTATAAGAAGAAAAATTATTCAGCATGAGATTGAGGAAGCAGCTCTTAAAAAAGAAAACGACAAGATTTCAGTTGAACATCTTGCCGAAATTCAGAAAGAGCTTGCAGAATTAAGAGAACAGTTTAATGCTCTTAAAGCTAAATGGGAAAATGAAAAAACATCAATTGACAAAGTTCAGCAGTTAAAGAGCCAGATTGAGCAGACAAATGCTGAAATTGAAATGGCTGAAAGAAAATACGACCTTAACAAGGCGGCTGAACTTAAATACGGCAAACTTCCACAGTTACAGAAAGAACTTAAAGCAGCTGAGGAAGAAAGCGGAGAAGAAGCTAAAAATACTCTTTTAAGAAACAAAGTAACAGAAGAAGAAATAGCCAAAATTATAGAGCGTTGGACAGGTATTCCTGTTGCAAAACTTGTTGAAGGCGAAAGAGAAAAACTAATCCACATGGAAGACATACTCCATAAGAGAGTAGTAGGCCAGGATGAGGCTGTTACAAAGGTTTCAGAGGCAATTCTTAGAAGCCGTGCCGGAATACAGAATCCTAACAGACCTATTGGTTCATTTATGTTCCTTGGACCAACTGGTGTTGGTAAAACAGAGCTTGCAAAAGCCCTTGCCGAAAGTCTTTTTGATGATGAAAAGAACATTATCCGAATTGATATGACTGAATATATGGAGAAATTCTCAGTGTCAAGACTTATAGGAGCTCCTCCGGGATATGTAGGTTATGAAGAAGGCGGCCAGCTTACAGAGGCTGTTGCAAGAAGACCTTATTCTGTAATACTTTTTGATGAGGTTGAAAAAGCTCACCCTGATGTATTCAACATTCTTCTTCAGGTACTTGATGACGGCAGAATTACAGATTCACAGGGCAGAACAGTAGACTTTAAGAATACTATTATAATTCTTACATCTAACCTTGGTTCACAGGATTTGCTTGAAGGTATAGAGGCAAACGGTGAAATAAGCCAGGAAGCAAAAGACAGAGTAGACGCTCTTTTGAAACACTCATTCAGACCTGAATTCCTTAACAGACTTGATGAGATTGTAATGTTTAAACCGCTTACAAAAGACAATGTTACATCTATTGTTGACCTTCTTATTGCCGACCTTAACAGACGTCTTAAAGACAAACAGCTTACATGCATTGTTACAGACGAAGCTAAGAAGTTTATTGTTGATAACGGATATGATATGATTTATGGTGCAAGACCATTAAAGAGATATATCCAGCAGTATGTAGAAACACTTATTGCTAAGAAGATAATAGGTGACGACGTAGCTCCGGGTACAACTCTTACAGTTGGTGTAAACGGCAATCAGCTCGTAGTTGAGTAATTAAATAATCAAAGCGATTAAAAGCTGTATATAAATTAAACTGAATTAAACAGTGGGTTTCAATTAATAATATAATTGGGGCCTGCTGTTTTTTTGTGTTAAGTAATAAAATCTAAACTTCAAATAAGTTATAAAGAAGGTTATAAAGAGAGTTATAAAGAGAGTTATAAAGAAAGTTATAAAAATTTAATAGCTTAAAAATAAAGTGTAATTTAATAGTTAATGTGGTATAATACTAAAATACGGGAATAATTAGCAAATATCCCGTTTTTATTTTGTAAATAAATTAATAATCGGCAGGTAATTATGGATATATTAAATGATGATATAAAAAAATTATATTTCAGGTTTCTTATACCTACTATATTTGCAACTCTTGTCACGTCAATTTATATTTTAGGCGATGCCATTATAATCGGCCGTTTTATAAGTGAAAAAGCAATGGCGGCTTTAAATGTTATAACACCTGTGTTTTCTCTTTTTTATGGCACCGGTTATCTTTTAGGTGTGGGTGGTGCCGTTATGATGTCGGCAGCATTTGGTGAAAAAAAGATAAAAAAAGGCCAAAGTTATTTTACTATATCTGTTTTATTTGGTGTATTGTTTTCTGTAATTTATGCATTGTTATTGCTTACATTTTTTAGACCGGTTATGTATTTTATAGGTGCCAGTGATGAAATATACGGTTATGTAAGCCAGTACGGATATATATTTGTAAGCGGTGTGCCGCTTTTTATTTTTTCGGCAATGCTTCAGGTTTTTGTAAGAAACGATATGTCGCCTAAAATTGCTATGGCAGGTGTAATTGCCGGCGGAATAACAAATGTTGTACTGGACTACGTTTTTATTGTGCCTTTTAAAATGGGTATTGCAGGAGGAGCATGGGCAACTCTTGCAGGCAGTGTTTTGTCTTTGGTTATTTATTCCACACATTTTTTAACTAAAGATAACAGACTGAAACTGTTTTTTGGAGATATTAATTTAAGCAGTATAAGCCGTGTGTTTAAATGTGGATTTCCTAATTTTTTTATAGAAATTTCCAATGCTGTTGTTATAAGCCTTTTTAATATTCAGCTTAAAAATACAATAGGTTTTGTAGGCATAACGGCATACGGAATTGTAGAAAATTCATATCTTGTGGTTAATTCTCTTTCAAATGGTGTGTCGCAAACGGTTCAGCCGCTTATTGCAGCTAATTACAGTGCTAAAAATAAAGAAAGGGTATCTTCTCTTTTTAAAGCCGGAATAATAACATCAGTTATTATATCTGTTGCAGTTACACTTTTTGGTGAGTTAAAACCGGAATTTATTATAAATTTATTTGTTGATGCGGATAATGAGCTTATGAGCATAGCTGTTAAGGCAGTAAGAATATATTTTGTGTCTTTCCTTATGGCAGTAAGCAATATTTATATAAGCGGATGCTTTCAGGCTGTTATGAAAAGCGGTTACTCAATGAGAATATGTATTTTAAGAGGACTTGTACTTTCTTCCGCTTTTGTAATGATTTTCCCGATGTTTTTCGGCAGCAATGCTATTTGGTATGTTATGCCATGTGTTGAGCTTTTGACGCTTATTTATGCTGTTTACTGTGTTAAGTTAAAAATTAAATTGTAAAAAAATATAAATTGCTGTAAAATTTTAGTTAGTATATATTAGGGGGATATAGTGATGAAGGTTTTGGTTACAGGAGGAACTGGTTATATAGGAAGCCATACTTGTGTTAGTTTGTTAGAGTCCGGCTCCAATGTGGTAATAGTTGATAATCTTTCAAACTCCCGAGAAGAAGTACTTAACAGAATAGAAAAAATAACAGGTAAAAGACCTGTTTTTTATAATGATGACTTAAGAAATAAAGACGAGATTTATAAAATATTTGAAAAAGAAAACATTGACTCAATAATTCATTTTGCTGCTCTTAAATCAATACCAGACTCAGTTGAGCGTCCTTTAGAATATTATGAAAATAATGTAGTGGGTACAATGAATATTTGCCGTGCAATGAAAAAATATAGTGTAAAAAAAATTGTATTAAGCTCATCGGCGGCTGTTTA
>CALWSS010000169.1 GCA_944384255.1 uncultured Clostridia bacterium | reverse complement strand
GTAAGTTTTGTAAAGGTATTTTGTTATTGAAAAGAGATGTTTTTTAAAGTAACATATAGTTTAATGAGTATAACAATTGGTTTTGGAGGAAAATATGGAGCTTCCTTTATTTTATAAAGAAAAAATGCAGCAGGTTTTAAAAGATGAGTATGAGGATTACATAAAATCTTTTGAAAGTGAAGCGCAAAGCGGAATAAGGGTTAATACTCTTAAAATAAAACCTGAGGAATTTATTAAAAAAGGCGTTTTTGATTTAGAGCCTGTAAAATGGTGCAGTGAAGGTTTTTATTGTGACGACAGCCAAAGACCGGCTAAAAACTATTTATACCATGCCGGACTTTATTATATACAGGAGCCAAGCGCTATGTCGGCAGCAGCAGTTTTGCCTGTTAAAGAAAACGACAAAGTTCTGGATTTATGTGCAGCTCCCGGAGGCAAAACAACACAAATAGCCGCCAAGCTTAAGGGAACAGGAATTTTGTTTTCCAATGACATAAGTGCCGGAAGGGCAAAAGCCATTGTTAAAAATATTGAGCTTTTTGGTGTTAAAAACTGTATTGTTTTAAGCGAAAGCCCTGAAAAGCTTGCCGAAAGGTTTGAAGGATATTTTGACTGCATACTGGTTGATGCACCTTGTTCCGGAGAGGGCATGTTTCGGAAAAAGCCGGATTTAATTAAAACATACAACGAAGAAATGATTGATTTTTGCGAAAAGACCCAAAGGCAGATACTTAGAAGTGCCGCTAAAATGCTTAAAAAGGGTGGGTATATGGTTTATTCCACATGCACGTTTTCACCTGATGAGGATGAAAGGGTAATAAGCGACTTTTTAAGTGAAAACGGCGATTTTTCACTTGTGCCTATTGATGAGAAATTCGGTTTTGAAAACGGCAGACCGGAGTGGTCTATAAGAAACGAAAAAGAAATTAAATACTGCGGACGTATATGGCCACATAAGCAAAAAGGAGAGGGACACTTTATATCACTTCTTACAAAAAACGGCGGAGAAGCAAAAGAGATAAAATTTGAAAAAAATGCAAATGAAAAAGAAATCTCTCCTGCTCTTGATTTTATAAAAGAAAATTTGAATTTTGATTTGAGGGGTATTTATAAAGTTATAAATTCAGATGTGTATTTACTGCCTGAAAATACACCGGAATTAAAAGGTCTTAGAGTACTTAGAAGCGGTCTTTTGCTGGGAGAGATTAAAAAAGGCCGTTTTGAGCCTTCTCAGGCTTTGGCTATGGCGCTTAAAAAAGAAAACGCCAAATTAACGGCTGATTTTGAAAAAGATGACCAGCGTATTATAAGGTATTTAAAAGGTGAAACGGTAAACTTTGAAGGAAAAGACGGCTGGACTTTGGTGTGTGCCGAAGGTTATACTTTGGGCTGGGCTAAATGCCAGAAAGGCCGACTTAAAAACAAATATGCCGCCGGCTGGAGGTGGGAATAAATGGATTTTTTACCTGTAACATATAAAGAAATGAAAGAACGTGGCTGGGACAGGCCGGATTTTGTTTATGTTTGCGGTGACGCTTATGTTGACCATCCGTCATTCGGGGCTGCCATTATATGCCGAATACTGGAAAGAAACGGTTATAAGGTATGTTTTCTGCCGCAGCCGGACTGGAAAAATGCCGAAAGCTTTAATGTTTTTGGTGAGCCGAAACTGGCATTTCTTGTAAGCAGCGGAAACATTGATTCTATGGTAAACCATTACACAGTGGCAAAAAAACGCAGAAATGTTGATTTATACTCCCCGGGCGGTAAGGCAGGTTTAAGACCTGACAGAGCGGATATTGTATACTGCAACAAAATACGTGAGATTTACAAAAAGACACCTATTATTATAGGCGGTATTGAGGCAAGTTTAAGGCGTCTTTCACACTACGATTATTGGGACAACAAAGTTAGACGCTCTATACTGCTGGATTCCGGTGCTGACTTGCTTTTATACGGCATGGGTGAAAAGCAGATTATAGAAGTAGCCAATGCCCTTGAAAGCGGTATACCTGTAAGTGAGATAACATTTATAAGGGGTACTGTATACAAAACAAAAGACGAAAGCAGGGCTTATGACAGCATACGTCTTCCTGATTTTAACGAAGTTAAGGACTCAAAGGAAAAGTATGCCGAAAGCTTTATGATTCAGTACCAGAACACAGATGCCATAACGGCCAAAACACTTGTTGAAAAATACAACGAGTTTTTTGTGGTGCAGAACCCGCCTGAAAAACCCCTTACAACCCAGGAAATGGACGATGTTTATGCTTTGGACTACATGAGGACATATCACCCTATGTATGAAAAATACGGGGGCATACCGGCTATTAAAGAGGTAAAATTCAGTATTACAAGCAGCCGTGGCTGTTTTGGAAACTGCAATTTTTGTGCACTGGCTTTTCATCAGGGCAGAGTAATTTCGGCAAGAAGCCATGAGTCTATAATTTCTGAGGCTGAAAAATTAATAGCCGACAAAGATTTTAAAGGATATATACACGATGTTGGCGGACCTACTGCTAATTTCAGAATTCCGGCATGTAAAAAACAGCTTAAAGCCGGAGCATGCAAAAACAAACAGTGCCTTTGGCCTAAAGCCTGCGAAAATCTGGAAGTAAGCCATAAAGACTACGTTTTGCTTTTAAGAAAGCTCAGAGAGCTTAAAGGCGTTAAAAAAGTTTTGATACGTGCCGGCATCCGTTATGATTATTTGATTTATGATAAAGACGACACATTTTTTAGGGAGCTTTGCAAATATCACATAAGC
>CALWSS010000168.1 GCA_944384255.1 uncultured Clostridia bacterium | reverse complement strand
TTCTGCCAATGATATGCTTTCGCCTAATGAAAAAGAAAGGCTTTTCTACAAGGATTTTTCTACTTAAAACTTAACTTTTTCTTTTTTATTCTCTTTTTTTGTGTCTACTTTATTGACTATAGTCCAGTAAGCCTGAAAATCAGACTGGTTCAACAACAGAAACAAAGCCTGACGGAACAAAGGTTGAAACAATACAAAAACCTGACGGTGGTACAGTTGTAATAACTACCCAGACCAACGGCACAGTTACAACTGTTGAAACATCAAACGATAAAACTGTTACCACAACTGTTGAGGATAATGATGGCAATAAGACAGAAAGCATAAAAAGAGCAGACGGCACTGAAACCATAACTATTCAAAAAACAGACGGGTCTAATTCCGTAACAGAATTTGACAAAAACGGCAATATTAAAACAGAAGTTACGGTTACAAATGAAGCAATTTCTGCCGCAGAAGATAAGAAGGAAACAATAACACTTCCTATGCCTTCATTGCCTTTGGCATATAATAAAGAAACTGCTCCTGTAGTAAATATTTCATTGCCGGAAGGCACTTCGGCAAAGGTCGAAATTCCTGTTGAATATGTAACAAAGGGTACGGTTGCTGTTATTATAAATGCTGACGGTTCAGAAGAAATTGTTAAAACAACGCTTCTTACAGAAAACGGAATAGCATTTAAACTCTCCCAAGGCCAAATAGTTAAAATTGTTGATAACAGCAAAACTTTTGATGATGTAACAGAAAATCACTGGGGAGCAGATGCCGTGCATTTTGCTTCAAGCCGAGAGCTTTTTGTGGGAATGTCGGAAAAAACATTTGCTCCTAATGAAACTATGACTCGTGCTATGGTTTGGACGGTTCTTGCCAGATTAGAAGGTGTTAAGGACACAGGTGAGAGGTGGTATCATTCGGGCAGAAACTGGGCTGTTGAAAATGGTATTTCTGATGGTACAGACGAACATGGAGAGGTTACCAGAGAACAGCTTTCAGCAATGCTTTACCGCTATGCCAAGTTATGCGGTTATGATGTATCAGTTAAATCGGATTTAGGAAGTTTTGAGGATACGGAAAAAATAAGCGATTATGCCCTTGAGTCTGTTCAGTGGGCAAATGCGGCAGGTATTGTTATGGGAACAAGTGACACTGTATTAGATGTTCATAAAAATTCCACACGAGCACAGGTGGCAATGATGCTGAAAAATTTCTGTGAAAAAGTAGTTGAATAAATATAAAATATTTTATTTGAAAAATAAAAAAACATATTTTCAGTTTAAAACATAGTCAAAGAAATAATTTGACAGGCGGTGTAAAAAACAAAAACACCGTCTGTTTTTTGTTATTTAGTAAGATGAAATAATTTGAAAAATTTATATAATTTTTTTCAGTGGTATTTATTAAGTTCAATAATTGGTTAATTTATACTATAGAATTATAGTTTCAAGGAGTAACTGTACTTAATTTTGTTTATTTTTATATGGCAATTTATTGAAAAAAACGGAATTTGTAACTATTACACAAAAAGATTAATTCTGGTAAAATCTTATAGTAAAGTAAATATTGCGAAATCTTTGGTATTAATTGGAAACGAACATTTTTTTAAATGACGAACAACACATAAATGATTTTGCTCGGTTATTAATGTAAAGGAGATTCGATTATGCCTAAAACAAGATTTCAAAATATCGTTTTTACAGCCGTTATGGCCTTTGTAATGGTTTACGCCATGATTTGCTACAACATTGCACTTAATATTGGTGGCATGACAAATCAAGTATTTGCTATGGCTTTTGGTGAATTAAAAATTATGTGGCCGGTAGCATTTATACTTGAGTTGCTTGTTGTAGATAAACTTGCACATTTTCTTGCTATGCGAATTGTAACACCGGGAGTAGACAGACCGATTTTTATTGTACTTGCTATTTCAGCCATGATAGTTTGCATTATGTGTCCTTGTATGAGCCTTATAGCAACTCTTTTATTTAAAAATACTGCTGAAAGCGGATTTTTTGGAGTATGGTTTCAGACAATAGCAATGAATTTTCCTATGGCTTTCTTCTGGCAGATATTCTATGCCGGACCTTTTGTAAGACTTCTTTTCAGATTGGTATTTGAAAGAAACACACAGCAAGCTGTTGAAACAGTTAATAATAATTAAATATAAATAAAAAATTAAAAAGCCGGACTGAAATCCGGCTTTATTTTATGTTTAATTTGTATATTATACTGTGATTTTAAATTTAAACAAACATTACATATACTGCAAGTAATCAGTTTTGTTTTAAGTATTAACTATGCTTATGTATTTAGCCGGAACATGCTCTGTTAAATAAACACCGTTTTCAGATAAATAAAACGAAAAACCGTCTAAAAGCATTTTGCTTGTGTCTATTTTCAAAACAATGGGATTTCCGTGGCGCTTTCCCACAATTAAAGCCGTGTTATAATCTTTTGACAGGTGAACATATTGCCGGCTCATTTTTAATATGCCTTTTTCCATTATGCTTTCCAAAGATTTTTGGGCCGTACCGTGAAAGAGTATTTTTGGCGGAATTACTTCTTTAAGACATAAATCCACATTTATGCTGTGGCCTTGGTTTGCCCGGATTTTTGTTTTATCGCTGTTATAGCTGTATCTGCCTTTTGTATCAGTTGATACAATTTCATCAAGTTCATTTAATGTTATGTTCAAACTTTTTAATATATCTTCAACATGAGCATAGCCATATTTATCAAGTTTAATATTGCCTTTTTCCGGTTTGTGCCTGAGTATTAGGCTTAAAAACTTACTTTTTTTAGTTAAATTACAGATTGTCAATTTATCACTTCCCAAAAATACGGCCAAATATCTCTTTTCCGGCAGGAGTATGGGCAATACCGCCTTTTGCTGTTTCTTTAAGCTCCATAGGCAGCATTTTGCCTACTTTATACATGGCATCTATAATTTGGTCGGCCGGGATAATGCTTTCCATACCGGCTAAAGCCATATCTGCACTTATTATGGCATTTACTGCCTGTGAAGCGTTTCTCTGGGCACACGGCACCTGAACAAGACCGGCCACAGGGTCACATACAAGACCCATAACATTCATTAAAGATATTGATACTGCATTAATGCACTGACGTCTTGTGCCGCCTTTCATCTGTACAGCTGCACATGATGCCATGGCTGCTGCAACACCGCACTCTGCCTGACAGCCACCTTCAGCTCCGGCAACAGTTGCGTTTTTGGTTATTACGGCACCTATTCCGGAAGCTGTTAAAAGTGCATCAAGTACATCTTTTTTAGGAAGATTTAAAGCTTCTTCAAGAGAAATTACAACAGCCGGTATTATTCCGCATGAACCGGCAGTAGGGGCAGCACAGATTTTACCCATTGATGCGTTTACTTCACTGCACGAAAGAGCTCTGGACATTACTTTATTAATAAAATCACCGCTTAATGTGTCGCCTTTAAGTGTATAGCTGTAATGTGTTTTGGTAATGCCTTCAATAAGTCCTCCGGCAGTTTTTCTTGACTCGTAAAGTGCATTTTTTGCCGAGCTTTTCATAACTTCATATCTGCGTTCCATTTCGTTATATATATCTTCATAAGAGCGTTCTGTTAAAGCTGATTCTGTTTCAAGCACTATTTGTGAAAGAGGCACATCTCTTTCTTCAGCCGAATTAAAAAGCTCTTGTATATTGTTGTAACTCATATATTACCTCCTAAATCACACGTTTATCGCCTGAACACTGATTATGTTTTCTATACCCCTTAATGTATTTACTACATTTTCCGGTATTTTGCCGTCGGTTTCTATTACTGTGCAGGCATTCTTGCCTCTTGCTGTTCTGCTGAGCTTCATAACGGCTATGTTAATATTGCAGTCAAAAAGCACTTTTGAAATATTGCTTATAACGCCTTTTTTGTCGTACTGATTTACAATAAGTGTAGGGGCTGTAGCATTAAATTCTGTATCAAACTCGTTTATTCTGACTATTTTTATCTGTCCGCCGCCTATAGACGAGCCCCAGACGTTGCACTGTGTTCCGTCGTCAAATGTAAATGTTATTTTTACAGAGTTTTCGTGCATGTCGTCAAGTTCTGTTTTGTAAAACTCATACTCAATGCCTTCTTTCTCGGCTATTTCAAAAGCTTGTGACAGTCTTTCGTCGTATTCATACATTCCAAGGGCTCCGGCAACAAGGGCAATATCCGTGCCATGGCCTTTATAGGTATCTGCAAAGGAGCCATGCAGGCCGAAAGATACTTTTTTAAAAGGTTTTTCGGCAATAAGCCGTGCTATTCTGCCAAGCTTTGCGGCTCCGGCAGTGTGTGAGCTTGAAGGGCCTATCATAACAGGGCCGGTAACATCAAATATGCTTATATTCATGTAGGTACCTCCGTAAAATAGATTTGTCTTTATACTGAATACAAAAATTAAAATTGTCTTTAATCTGATTATATACAGCAAATGAATATAAATCAATTATTCATTATGTAGAATATTTTATAGATTATAAAATTTTTCAGTTAAAATGAATGAAAATAAAAGCAATAAAGCAGGGGACGGGGTAAAAATATTACATCACAGACAATTCGGTTTAAACTAAAAATACTGAATAAATTAGGCATATTTAGAATGAATGTTATATTATGCTTTAATGCTTTATTTAATCAGTTTTTGCAGTTATTTAATAATTAATCAAAATATAAAAAATGAGTCTTAAAAAAGACTCATTTTAATAAAGAAAAGTTAATTTATATATAATGTTTGATTACAAAAAAATTAGCGTTTGTGATAAATTGATAATACAAAGTTATGCTTCACTGAATGCTTTATCCATAGAGCTTATTATCTGTTCTTTATCAAATGGTTTGTATACAAAGCCTTTGGCACCAATATTGTTTGCTTCATTTATGGTATCGTCATAAGCAAGAGAAGATACCATTAAAACACGGGCCTGTGGATGTGCCTCCAAAAGCAGACGAGTTGTCTGCAAACCGTCCATGCCCGGCATAAGTATATCCATTGTTACTAAATCCGGTTTTACCTCGTCATACATTTTAAGGGCATCTTCACCATTTTGGCAGCATGCTATAACTTGGTAATCAGTGTCTGAGAGGATATTTTGTAACTGTAGCTGTACAATTCTTGAATCGTCAACTACCATAACTTTTTTGGCCATTTTCGTTATCTCCTTTTCATAATAGATATTATGCATTGCTTTTTTCAAGTGCTGAATTTTGATGAATCAGTTGTATTCCTTCATTACAGTTACTTTTATAATTTAATACAAACCGTATTTTGCCTTTGTCTTCAGGTATAATTCGGCCTGTACAAAAATCAGGTATACTGAAGCGTGATGAAACATGAGCGGCCTGAAATATTTTGGCTACTATATGGCCGCAGATTATATTAAAATACTCTTTGGCAAAATCTTCCACATCTTGTTGACTGACTGTTTCAGACTGAAGAACACACTGTGCCAGACGAGTAAAGAGTGCTGTGTCTGCACACAGGAAAAGAGTAGCGTTATAGCCGCCTTCAAATGTAGTCTGTACAGTGCAAGTTTCGCCTAAAAATGTATCATCCTGCTTATAAAGCTGAATACTGGATATATGTTCAGTTATATCTTTAAGAACTTTATCCCAAAGTTCCTTTATTTGTGAATCGGTAAGAAAGTCCAAAGTACAACCTCCTATTGATATATGTTTTGATTTTTATGTAAAATCAACAAACATATTGTTTATACAAATAAAAAATATTTTAAATACCTAAACTAAAGCAATATGATTTAATATATAATTAAAATAATATAAAACAGGCTTATTATTAATTAGCTTTTTAAATAAATTACAATCTACCGACACAGCCGTTAAGCATTCCTATTGTGCAGTTCTGCTCAACACGATGTATACGAAATTCCTTGTAATCAATTGACACAACCGTGCCGGGATAAGCCGAATTACAGATAAGGCAGCGTTTATCTTTTGCAGCTTGAGCTTTAAGTACGGCTCTTACTTCTTTATCTATTAATTCAAGCTTCATTCTTGAAGCATAGGTTTTAAGCCTAAGCTTTGAAATTTCTGTTCTTGTCTGCACTGAGTCAGGCTCTTTTTCAAGCCTTTGAATTTGCAGATTTAATTTTTTAAGTTCTTCTATAATTTCGTTTTTTTCACAGTCATCACATGGAAGTCCCCCTAAAAGCACTGATGTTGTTTTTTCGGTTTTAGAACCAACAGAATTTGCCATAACTCCTTTTGAAGAACGTATAATGCCGCCTATTATGGCACCCATGCCGGTAATTGCTTTTACACTGCCGTTGCTGAATATGCTACAGCCTATAATACAGTCGGCATATACATCTTCTTTGGCATAAACTGTGCAGTTTTCAAGGTATTTTGCATATACACTTTTGTGAGCTTTTATAACTGCATTTTTTTGCCCTTGAATACCGCTTGAAACAACAATATTTTTGCCTGCTTCTATTATGCATGCCTCAATAACACCGTCTACCTGTATGTTGCCAGTAGCTCGAATTGAAACACCACAGCACACATCACCATGAATGTGTATATCCCCAAGAAAGTTTATATTTCCTGTTGAAGGATTAACATCTTCTTCAATATCCAGTATTGGGTTAACCTGAAATTCACTGCCGGAAAATTCCACATGCCCGTTATGGGTTGATATAAGATGCAGTCCGTCTTTTGATATATCGGTATTTCGGCCTTTTGGAATTTCAGAAGCGATGCCGTTTAATGCCGGAATTGTTTTTCCTGTAATAGTACAACCTATAATTCCTTTTGTAGGCGGTATAATATCGCATATAACATCGCCTGATTTTATGTTAAGCACAAGATTTAATGAAATATAGTCGGCTTTTGCAAGTTCGTTAACATCTAAGTGATTTTTAATTTCACGTGGATAGTGGTCTACAATATAACCGTTTTTACCATTAACAGCAGGTGCCCCCATTGCCACAACAAATAGTTTAAAGTATCTGTCACTTGTTTCAATAAGTGAGTTTAAAAACTCTGTATTTATGCCGTAAACTATTTTCTTATCAGCTAAAGCTTTGTTTATTTCAGAAACAGTAATATTTTTGCCATTGCCGGAAGGCGGGAAAAACATTATCCATGCTACCATGTTATTGCAGGTACGGTGTATAAACACATCCTCGTCTAAATCGGCAAATGTATTATCATTTTTATACATGTTTCTTAGGCGCTTATTTGCTTCTACTGAAATATCTAATTTGAGCAAAGAAAGCTCGGATTGAACGTTTTCTATATTAAATGGAAAACTGCCGCAATTTTGTGGAAGTGTATTCAGGCAAAGAGAGCTACCGGCTTGGGTTTCATAAAAATAAATATCTCTTAGCCTGCAAATATCATTTTCAGGAGGAAAGAAAAGCTCAAAACCATAATCCATGTCTGTGCTATTGCCGGAAATAATCTCCTGTAAAACTCCATATAGGGATGGGTCTTCTTCAGATGAATCAAGAAAATGAGATATTATTTTATTGTATAAGTCCATAATAACCACTTCCTTCTATAAAGGGAAATACACTTTTTATGTAAAAAAGCAAAATAATCTGTATATTTATATATCGTACAAATATACAATAAGTTTAGTAAATTATATTTATTTATGAATATTTAATATACTGAAATTTGAATTAATATATAATTTTTTATTTAAATTGTATTTAAAACAGGAGAAAAATTGAGAATAATCGTTTCTTTTAACAAAATCTTTATTTATTATTATTGTTGGTGCTAATTGTTTGAATGTATATTTTATGTGGAAATTGATTTTGCAGAAAAGTTGTGTAATATAGTTTCTTTATAAAATTAACATGTATTAATATTTGTAAATAAATATATACAAAAAATAAAAAGCCATAAAGCGGCTTATACCACTTTAAGGCTTTTGAAATAATGCTTTTTAAAATATAAATTTTTGTTTTATCCGTGTATTTTTATTAAAGACTTAGCTAAATCGGCATTCTTTTCTGCTTCTTCAAGTGTAGAGGCAGTTGCTGTTAAATGCCCCATTTTGCGTTTTGGCTTGCTTTTTTCTTTACCGTAAACATGAAGTGTAACTCCCGGTATTGCAAGTGCCTCATCTGCACCGTCTACAACTGCATAGCCCTCTGAGCCTTCTTCACCAAGAATATTTCGCATTACAACAGGGCGGATAAGTGAAGGGTCGCCTAAAGGCAGGCCGCTTACAGCACGAATATGCTGTTCAAACTGGCTTGTTACGCAGGCTTCTATTGTATAGTGGCCTGAGTTATGCGGTCTTGGAGCTACCTCGTTTATAGCAACATCGCCGTCTTTTGAAACGAACATTTCTACACAGAACATGCCAACCCCTTCAAAAACTTCCATAACTCTTTTGGCAAGATTCATGGCATTTTCTGTTGTCTGCTGGCTTATAGCGGCAGGAACCCTTGTTTTATCCAGTATACTGTCTTTGTGTATGTTTTCGGCAACAGGATATACCTTTATGTCGCCATCAATTGAACGGCAGGCAAGAACTGAAATTTCCATAATAAACGGGAAAAACTTTTCAGCCATAAGAGGAAGACTTCCGCCGCCTAATGCTTTGTATCCGTTTTCACAGTCGTTTTCATCTTTTACAACATAGTTTCCTTTTCCGTCATAACCGCCTGTGCAGGCTTTAAGCATCATAGGAAAGCCGTATTTTTTGCCGGCATTTAATATATCTTCCGGTGAACTTACAGCCATAAATTCAGGAACAGGAATATTGTCTTTTTGCAAAAGTGATTTTTGAGAAAACTTGTTTTGAATTATTTCAAGGCTTTTAGCTGTAGGATAAACCTTTTTGCCTTCGTTTTCCAAGTCTTCAAGAACTTTGGCGTTTATATGTTCAAACTCGTATGTTATAACGTCTGACTTTGAAGCTAAAAGCCTTATAGCTTTGGCATCTTCAAAATCTGCCACAATGTGTTCATCAACTATTGAGTGGGCAGGGCAGTGAAGAGTCGGGTCAAGAACAGTTATATAAAATCCCATTTTTTTAGCCTCAAGTATCATCATCTGTCCAAGCTGACCGCCGCCTATAATGCCTATTTTCTTATGTATGTTCTGCATTTTGTTACCTCCGTGAAAGTATTTTCTTCTTAAATTTAATATAGCAAACGCAAAGCGTTATTGTAATAATGTAAACAGATAAAAAGCGTATTAAGTATGCCTTACCTATGCTGTATATGCCGCAAAGCTCTATTATGTGGTTTACAATGTTCATAACAAAGCAGTGGGATAGGTATATATAAAAGCTTGATGCATCAATATTTTTCAAAAGGCCATTTAACTCAACGCCTTTGTTTGACAGTATTGTAAATAAGCCGAATGTAAAAAGTATAGCCGCTATACAGTATACAACATGCAGATTTTCCAAAAACGGCACATACTGGCCATGGGCAAATGACTGCAAACTGTAATAAGAGTTAGCTATGGCAATTATTGCAAAGGCCGATGCAGAAAAAAGAAATGTTTTTGATGCAAAATTTTTAAAACTCTCATAATTGAGCCCTGCTGCACAGCCAAAGACCCAATAAAACAAATATGTTGTAAATATTCTGTCGTAATACAAGAATGAGTCACCTATTAAAATAGGCAGGTATCTTTTTGCAAGTATCATTATTATAAATGATAAAGCAACTAAAATTTTCTTATCTATAATACTAAAAAGCTTTATCCATAACGGCATAAGAACATAAAACTGCACTATAGCCACAATAAAATAAAATGGGCTTACTATGGAGCCGTTAATTACATAAATTATATAATCCTTTATGCTGAAAGGAAAATATCCTATTGAGCAGAAATAAACATAATACACCATTACCCAAATAAGGTAGGGAATAATTATTGTTTTAATTCGTTTTTTAAGAAATTGGACATAATTAAAGTTTTCAGTGCCTTTTATAAAAAATTTAAGTCCGCTTAAAAATATAAAGCCCTGAACAACAAAGGCGCTTAACCTCCAAGGCACCATTACGGATACATATTGAAAGCTTTCTTTGTTTAGCTGTGAAACAGGTGCACTGGATACATGTATAAAAACTACCATAAGGCAAAGCAGTATATTAAGCATTGAAATTTCTGTTTTTCTTGTCTTTACCGGCATTTTATATTTCCTTTCTGTATGAAAGAGTTTGTTTAATCATCTCAAAAGTATAGCATAGTAGTTTTATTATAACAATATTGTATGTCTAATTTCCAATGTCTTTTTGGTTTTAAAAGGTATTTTGGTGTTTTAGGTAAAAAGGCTTTGCTTTAAAAGTCTATGCAAATAAGTGCAAATAATGGTATACTAATCTAATGGTTAAATTAAAATTTGAGTTGAATTCTGGTTTGAAAAAAATTAACAAATACAGAAAAAGTTATAAAAGTTATGAACGAGGTGTAAATAAATGGCTCAACAGAAGGTAAAGACTTCTTCTCAAAAGGCCGTAAAATCGGCAACTAAAAATTCCGGCAAAACAGGAGCTAAAAGTTCATCTAAAACCGGCACAAAGCAAGGCAGTAGAAGCACTTCTTCCAAAACAAGCAAAAACTCACGTGCTTCGTCTAAAAATCAGCCGGAGAAAAACTCCCTTAAACAAGAAATAATAATGATTATTCTTATAATAATTTCAGTAATAGTTCTGCTGAGCCTTTGTACATCTGTAATGGGCATATTTGGGGAATTTATTAACAGTATTTTTAAAGGCCTGCTGGGCATAAGTGCTTTTTTACTGCCAATATTTGTAACGGCCTTTGCCATCTGGTACCTGTTTGTAAAAGAAAGACATTTTACAGGGGCTAAAATTACAGGCATTGTTTTGTTTTTAATTTCATTTGCGGCTTTTTTTCATCTTATAACCGAAAAAAGCGGCTCTTTTGGCGAAATTGGATTTTTTGAAAGAATTTCGGATTTTTATGTTGATGCAACAGGTGTAAACGGTGGAGTTTTTGGCGGTATTACAGCCTATTATTTGGATAAGTTTTTAGGCTGGGGAAGCTATATAGTGCTTTTGGCAGTTATGGTAATTGCCGTAATGCTTTCAACGGGAAAATCTGCTGTTACAGGTATTATGAATGTTGCCGACTATTTCGGCCAGAGAAAGAGGGTTAAAGAAGCCCGTATTAAGGCAAAGGCCGAAAATATACGAATTAAAGAAGAAAAACGTGCTCAAAAGCGTGAAATAGAAAATGCAAAGTATGAAGAAAGAGTACATAAATACAAAAAAGGCAATTTTAATATCACGATTAATGGTGATGAGGGCTTAGACAGCGATTTACCGGCATTAAATGCAGTTGTATTTGAGAAAAAGGAAGAACCTGAAAAAGAAGAAAATAAAGAGGATATATACGATTTCTGCCGTGAAGTACCGGAAGATGACGAAGAAAATGGACTTCGTCCAAGTGAAAAACTTATTGAGGTTATAGGTGCTGTAAAAACAGAAGAAATTGACAGCAATCAGGCAGAAAGCACACCGGCTATATTTGGCGTTTTTGATGATTTGCCGGAAGTGCCGGAAAAAGAACCGGAATTAAGTGAAAATAACTCAGATGAAAATATTTCTGAATTTAATACTGAAATTTCAGCTGAAAATACTGATGATAATTTAATTTCATTAAACTTTGGCAATAAAGAATCAGTTAATGAAACAGAAAAGCCAAAAG